>NZ_JBQFPV010000010.1:0-274761 GCF_056536565.1 Ruegeria sp. CK3 | reverse complement strand
CATTGCCGCGCTTGATCCCTCAGACCCCAACTACCAAGACGACCTGAACGCGCTTGAGGATGAACTGCGTGACGCCGAAACCTATGAAGAGGCACGTGACGACCTGCGCGCGGATGTAAGAGACTTGAGAGTGGATGCACTGGTCGCGGAGAAGGAGGCAGAACATGCCTTTTTCGAGGCTTCAAAAGGTGCCACGTTAACGAAACAGTCTCTCTCTGAATTCCATTCGAACTTGCAGCTTCCTCTGCCGGGTAGGTAGGTTCAGCATTCGGGGCATGTTTTGACCTAGGACTTAACTGCAATTGCGGCTTGCCTAGACTGGGTGAGCCGCCCATATCTATGTCATGCTTCGCTTAACTCCGATCCTTCTGGCGATTGCCTATGGCCTTGTGATGTACCGGATTTCCATCTGGCGCACCCATCGTGAGTTGGATCAGAAGTCGACCGAACTGGCTGACCCTGCCCTCAAAAGGATGACAGACAGGCTGGCCGCTGCTTTGAATATCGCGCGGGTGCCGGTCTATATCTACGAGATTGATCCGGTGAACGGCTTGGCGGCTCCGGACGGGCGGATATTCATCACGCGTGGGTTTTATCGCAAGTTTCGCAACGGTGAGGTCTCGGCCGAGGAAATGGCCAGCGTGATTGCCCATGAGCTTGGTCATGTGGCCTTGGGGCATGCGAAGCGGAGGATGATTGATTTCTCAGGCCAGAACGCAATGCGGACCGCGTTGATCATGGTGTTGAACCGGTTCATTCCCTTCATCGGGGCCATGATTGCGAATGCGCTGACCTCCCTGTTGGCGTCGCGTTTGTCTCGGCAGGATGAGTATGAGGCCGACGAATATGCCGCCGCCTTGCTGACCAAGGCCGGGATTGGGATCGCGCCGCAGAAATCTCTGTTCCACAAGTTGGAAGACCTGACGCAGCAGCGTGCCGGAATTGTGCCTGCGTGGCTGATGAGCCATCCAAAGACGGATGAGCGGATTGCGGCGTTGGAGGCTTTGGAGCAGCGTTGGGCGCGTGGCTGAGGGTGCGCAGCGAGAGGCCAGCCTCGCCGCCATTGGCGCTCGAACCAATGGCGCACCAATGGCGGCTCTCCGGGATATTTTTAGACAGATGAAGCGGAAGCCCGTTTAGGTGGTCAGGGCTTTGCCCAAGCGCGGCAGACGGGCTTTTTTCATCAGGGCGCGCGGGGTCCATTGATCGCCGGACAAACGGTTGGCCTCAGACAGGACATGGGTCGCGATATCGCTCATGCCCTCGGGATCTGCCAGCCAGAATCCGTGCAGCAAGCCGTCGGGATCGCGGCGCTCAAGGCCTTCTTCCGACAGGATATTTCTTGGGAAATCCTTGGCGTTTACCGTGACGATGACATCGGCGGAGGCGTCGATGGCCGTGGCCAGCACGTGGATATCAGCGGCATCGGGCAGCCAGAGGCGCTGTTCAAGGCCTTGCTTGGCGGTACGCTCGGCATTTGGCCATTGCGATTGGGCAAGGGCGATTTCGGCGCGGGCCTGAGCCTCACCCGTGGGGCCCAGTTTTCGGGCGGCGCGGGCCCATTCTTCGAGGATACGGGCCGACCAGATCGGGGTGAAATGGCCCAGTCTGGCCGCGCCCAACAGCATTTCGCGCATCACCGTGGGGTAGATGACGCAGGTATCCAGGACCGCGATCACAGCCGGTAGAACACGGCTTTGAGGTACCCGCTTTCGGCCAGTTGCGGCAGTTGCGGGTGGTCGGGTCCGGCAAAGCCGGTGTGGATCAGTTGCGCCTGCCGCCCTGCCCGTCCGATCCCACGCGAGGATGCGTCGCGGAAGCGGCCCAGATCTGCGGCATGAGAGCAGGAGCAGAGGCCCAGATAGCCGCCTTGTTTAACAAGTGGGGCGGCGAGGCGAGCGATGCGTTCATAGGCGCGCAGACCGGCGTCGAGGGCTTGTTTCGAAGGCGCAAAGGCGGGCGGGTCGCAGATGACGACATCGAACTGCGCGCCATCTTCGCCAAGTTGCGTCAGCACATCGAAAGCGTCGCCTTGGCGGGTCTGGAACCGGTCAGCACATCCGCTTGCCTCAGCCCCTTTTTCGGCAAGATCCAATGCAGCGGCAGAGCCATCGACGGATAGCGCCTGTGCCGCCCCACCTGCCAACATGGCGAGGCCGAAGCCGCCCACATGGCTAAACACGTCCAGCACTTGAGCTTCGGGAAGCACCAAACGCGCCGCAAAAGCATGGTTCGGGCGTTGATCATAGAACAAGCCGGTTTTCTGACCGCCAGTCAGGTCGGCCATGTAGGTCGCGCCGTTCATGGGCACAGGCAGAGGCGCGTCTGGCGTGGTTCCGCGCAGGGTTTGGTTGACATCGTCCAACCCCTCCAACCCGCGGGTCCGGCCCGAGGCGTTTTTCAAAACCGTTGTCACGCCGGTCACCTTGACCAGCGTGTCGGTCAGCACCTCCAGATGCGCTTCGGCCCAGGCCGCGTTGGGCTGGATCACGCAGGCATCGCCAAAACGGTCAATGATCACGCCGGGAAAACCATCAGCCTCGGCGTGGATCAGACGGTAGTATGGCGCGGCAAACAGGCGTTCGCGCATCTCAAGCGCGCGGCGCAGGCGGGTCTCGAACCAGTCCGCGTTCAGATCGGCCTCAATATCGCGATCCAGAACGCGACACATGATCTTCGACTCGGGGTTCACCGCGACTAGAGCAATCGGCGCGCGTTTGTCATCCTCAAGCACGGCCAGCGCCCCGGCAGGGATTTTGCGCGTGCGCCGGTCAGTGACGATGTCATTGGCATAGACCCATGGGAACCCATGGCGCAGCCCGCGCGCATTGGCTTTGGGTTTCAGGCGGATACGGGGACGGTCTTCGGCTTGGGTCATGACCGCCTCATAGTCGCGAACAGCCCCAAGGAAAACCCCCTAGCGCGGGCGAGAGCGCCAGCCGCCGCGCCGCTTTGGCGCTTGGGCGGCCTGCAGCCCTTCGGTCATCACCTGAGTCATAGGATGATCCGCCTCCTGCGCGGAATAGGCCGCGTGCAGATCGGCCAGAGCCTGTTTCTGGTCCACGCCATCGGGCAGGCTGAGCGCCCAGTCCAGAAAGATGCTGCGGCATTCGGGCATGGCGATGCCGTCGATGTTATACGCCTCGCGGATCAGGCCCTTGGGGTCGTTTGGATCAGTGCTGCGCGCCATCTTCGTCCTCTTTGATTACGCTGCCGATGACTTCGGCGGCGATGGAATAACTGTCCTGCAATGCGGATTGCAGCGCTTCGACCTGTTCGAACCCGGTGGCGCGGCACAGGAAGGCCGCTCCGCCCTCGCCGATTTTGTCCGCCTCGATCACCTTGCCCGAAAGCAGCCGCGCCGCGCATTGTACCGACCAGCATAGATCGTAGCTGTCCTTCAATGTTTGTGCCTGCGCGACATCCAACAAACCCGCAGCGACCGCCCCGTCGAGGCCAGATATCACATCCCGGTTTGCGAGGCCTGCCATCAGTGCTCCGGTCTCGGCCATCAACTCGATATCCATCATCCGGCCCGGGCCGTTCTTGGCATCCCAAACGCCCGCCGGCGCCTTGGCCGCTGCCAGACGTGTCCGCATTTCGGCCACTTCGCGCAGAACCTTGTCTGCCGCCCGAGGGCGCGACAACAGCTCGGTGCGAAAGGCTTCGATGTCCTGAGCCAAGCCCGAGTCTCCGGCGACGACATGAGCGCGGGTCAGGGCGAGATGTTCCCACACCCAGGCCTCTTCCTGCTGGTAATGCGTAAAACTGGCCCAACTGGTGGCCACCGGCCCCTGATTGCCCGAAGGGCGCAGGCGCATGTCGACCTCGTAAAGCCGCCCCTGAGACATCGGCGCCGAAAGCGCCGTGATCAGTGCCTGCGTGAACCGTGCGTAGTAGGTGCGCGTGGCCAGCGGACGGTGTCCATCGGACATGTCCTGATCGAGCGGATCGTAGATCAAGATCATATCCAAGTCAGATTGCGAGTTGATCCGCCCTGCCCCCAGCGACCCCATGCCCAGAATGGCCGCTCCGCGCCCCGGTGCCGGGCCGTGTTTTCGTGCGAAGGTTTCCGTCACATACGGTAGGATCGCGGCGATCACGGCTTGCGCAAGCTCGGCATATTGTCGGCCCGCTTGCGTCCCGTCGATCAGGCCTCGCAGGTGGTGAACGCCAATGCGGAAGTGCCATTCCTTGCACCAGCGCCGCGCCAGATCGAGTTGCGTTTCATAGTCGGCTTCCTGCGCCAGTGCCTCCACCAACTCGGCTTGCAAAACCTCCAAACCGGGCCAATCGCTGAAGAAACTGCCTCCGATCACCGCGTCAAACACCGAGGCGTTGCGCGACAGGTGTGACGCCAGCGCATGCGAGGTGCCTACGATGTCGATCAACAGGTCGATCAGATGCGGATTGGCCTCAAAGAGCGAGAACAACTGAACACCCGCAGGCAGGCCTGCGAGAAAGCCATCCAACGCCAACAGGGCCTCATCGGGTTGCGCGGTTTTGGCAAGGCGCGAGAGGAGCTCGGGCTTCAACCGGTCGAAGATGCGCCGCCCGCGTTGGGACCTCAGGGCCGGATAAGTGGCCCAGCGGGCGAGGATATTTTGGTCGAACGTCACCTCAGGTGCTGGCGTCGGCGCGGGCCCTGCACCCGGTGCAAAGAAGCCTTCGGTCAACTCATGCACTTCGGTCAGGCGACGGGTCAGATCCCTGGTCAGATCGTCGCTACTTAGACCCATCAGACAGGCGACCCGTTCGATCCCATCGTCTGATTGAGGGACCTTGTGGGTCTGAGCGTCGTGGATCATCTGAATGCGATGTTCGACCTCGCGATGCGCGCGATAATGATCGGTCAGCTTTTCCGCAACCTCTGCCGGCACCCAGTCCTTTTGCGCAAGAGCCGCCAGTCCGGGCACCGTTCCGCGCACGCGCAGATCGGGGTCGCGCCCCCCTGCAATCAACTGCCGGGTCTGGGTGAAAAACTCGATCTCTCGAATACCGCCCTGACCCAGTTTCATATCATGGCCGGGGATCGAGAGACTACCGCCGGTCCCTTTGTTTTCACGTATGCGCAGGCGCATGTCATGGGCGTCCTGAATAGCGGCAAAGTCCAGATGCCGACGCCAGACAAAGGGTTTCAGGGTGTCCAGAAACCGCCCTCCGGCTGCCAGATCCCCCGCGCAGGCGCGCGCTTTGATATAGGCGGCCCTCTCCCATGTGCGGCCGAGGCTTTCATAGTACCGCTCTGCCGCCTCCATCGCCATGCAGACCGGGGTCACCGCCGGGTCGGGCCGCAGGCGCAGATCGGTGCGGAACACATATCCGTCGGCGGTTTTGTCGCTGAGCGTGGAGCAGAAATTGCGCGTCGCCCGCACCATCCCGTGCCGGGCTTCGTAGAAATCATCCGGGTGAAAACGTGTTTCATCAAACAAAACGATCAGGTCGATATCCGAGCTGTAGTTCAGCTCATGCGCGCCCATCTTGCCCATCGCGAGAATGACCATCCCGGCAGCGGTTTCGACATCATCCTCGGACATTCCAGGCAGCTTCTTGCGACGGATCAGGGCGGCAATCTCGGCCTTTGCGGCCACATCCGCCGCCAGTTCGCCAAAATCGGTCAGCGCTGCTGTGACCTTTTCCAACGGCCAAGCGCCTGCGATATCGGCCAAAGCGGTCAGTACCGCCATCCGCCGCTTGGCCAGCCTTAACCCCGGCTTGAGCTGATCCGGCGCCAGGGTACGCGCGGCCTCCATCACCTCTGCCAAGGCGTTGTCAGGCTGGTGCATGGCCTGCGGCAGCCACTCTTTCTCTTGCTCGATCAGCCCCTTCAGATACGGGCTGGACCCGGCGGTTCCGGCGATCAGATCGCCTTGCTCAGTCGTCAGGTCGGCAAGCAAAGCGCGGGTTTCGTCGCCCAAGGATTGGTCGAACGCGCGCGGCAGACGGTTGATGGTCAAACTCTCAGTCATACCCGGACCGTGCGCACCGCTGGGCGGCAAGGTCAATGCGGCAAACGCATTATTCCTGTTCGACCGGGGTGTCCTGACTGAAACTGTTGATCCAAGCGCCTGCCCGACGCTCCCAAAGGGAAGATATGAGCATCGCCTCCCACTCCTCCGCGCCTGGTCGCACATAGTCAGCCCGATAGGACAGCAATACGATATCCGGGGTCAAAATCCGCAAGCGCTCTTCGCTCAACTTGAACTCCGCCATTGTCGGAGCTTCAGCGAACTGCCCGACATGGTCGTCCCGATTTGCAAAGCCCGAGGGGTAGACACCCAAGAAATCAGCGCTCAGAAGCGCCCTGTCAGCGTGGGCGTCGCCTGTTACCAAAGCAGACCATACCTGCTTTTCCAGCTCCAAGATCTCTGCAAGCGCCGGTGCGGTTGTGTTCTCAATCATCATGCCCGCACCCTGCTGCCCGAGGCCTGCGCCGTCAACCAAATCCGAAGATGTAAATCTTTTTCACATCGACCCCTTGCAACCCCGCAAGCGCTCCCCATCTAGATCATGTGAAAGGAATTTACATCAACCCCAGGAGAGACCACATGACCGCATTGTCCGAACCCGCCGCACCCGCAAATCCGGGGTGGCTCTATCGTGCCGAGGCTTGGATGGACGACAAAGGCAAAGGCGCCTGGATCGCCGCCATGGTTCTTGGGTTCATCTTCTTCTGGCCCGTGGGCCTCGCCCTTCTGGCCTATATGATCTGGAGCAAACGCATGTTCAGCAAGTCCTGCAGCCGCCGCAAATCCTGGCACAGTCACATGAGTGCAATGAAGCCATCAGGCAACAGCGCCTTCGACGCCTACAAGGCCGACACCTTGGCCCGTCTGGAGCGTGAACAGCAGGATTTCGAAGCCTTCTTGCGCCGCCTGCGCGAAGCCAAAGACAAAGCTGAGTTTGACCAGTTCATGGATGAACGCGCCCGTGAAAACCACGAAGACGACGCCAAAGGCGAACCGGCCTGAATTGACTTGCCCTGTCCCGACCATTCGGGACAGGGTAACACGACCTACCCTTTCGGAAACCAGACCATGAACCACCTGCCCGATCCCGATACTCAACCCGAGTTCTACCAATCCGTCGCAACCAAGCGCTTTGTCGCATGGTTGTTCGACATCGCCTTTATCTCACTTCTGTGCATAGTCCCCGTCTTCCTGACCATCGGTGTAGGTCTGTTCTTCCTGCCGCTGATCTACGCCGTGATCAGTTTTGTCTATCGGGTCATAACGATCTCGAACGGGTCTGCCACGCTTGGCATGCGGTTCATGGGGATCGAGCTGCGCGACGCGTTCGGTGAACGTATGGATATGGGCAAAGCAGTGGCCCACACGGCCGGATACTTCCTCAGCATGGCGTTTTTCGTGGTTCAGATCGTGTCTGTCATCATGATGCTGACCAGCGCACGCTGCCAGGGTCTGACGGATGCCTTCCTTGGCACAGTCATGATCAACCAGCGGGCCTGAACGCGACACACTTGAATCACTTGGCGGCTTGAAAATCCGTTGCTATCATCCGGTCCGAGTCTACATGGGACCTTCATGCGACACACGCTGCCAATTGCGCCACAATTCTATGTGACGGCCCCCCAGCCCTGCCCTTACCTTGAGGGCAGGATGGAGCGCAAACTCTTCACCGCTCTGCAAGGCGCAGGCGCGGATCAGTTGAACAATTCGCTGTCCCAACAAGGGTTTCGCCGGTCGCAGAATGTCCTCTATCGTCCGTCTTGCACCGATTGTGCCGCCTGCCTTTCCGCCCGGATCGACGTCTCGGCCTTCCGCCCGACCAAAAGCCAGAAACGCGCCGCCAAACGCAATGGCTATCTGGAGCGCCGCGCAACCTCGCCCTGGGCCACCGACGACCAGTACGAGCTGTTCCGACGCTACCTCGATACTCGCCACGCCGATGGCGGCATGGCCGATATGGACGTTTTCGAGTTCGCCGCGATGATCGAGGAAACCCCGATCCGCAGCCGCGTCGTGGAATATGCCGACCCCGAGACCGGAAACCTGATCGCCGTCAGTCTGACCGATGTTCTGGATGACGGCCTCAGCATGGTTTATTCCTTCTACGATCCAAACCAGCCGCAGAACTCCTTAGGCACCTACATGATCCTCGACCATATCGAGATCGCGCGTGAGGCTGGCCTGCCCTATATCTACCTAGGCTACTGGGTCCCGGGCAGTCCGAAAATGGGCTATAAAGCCAAGTTCTCGGGGCTAGAGGCCTATGTTCAGGGACGCTGGGAGAAAATCTCCAACCCCGAGGCTTTCGCAGATGCCTCGCACCACCCTCTCGCCTCGGCCCCGATAGCTGAGCAAGTGGCAAACATCCAACTGCCTGACCGCCACCCCACTAAAGGCTGATCCTTTCATGAAACAGAGCCTGCACGCTGTCACCCTTGTGGTGCCTGATTACGATGCTGCGATCAATTTCTACACCAAAACGCTAGACTTCACTCTTTCCAAGGATATTGATTTGGGCAGCGGTAAACGCTGGGTCCTCGTCACGCCGCCAGATTCGGGCGAGGCCTCCCTACTCCTTGCCAAAGCCGACGGTCTCGAACAAGAGGCCGCTATCGGCAACCAAACCGGAGGTCGTGTTGGGTTCTTTCTAGAAACCGATGACTTCCATCGCGATCACGCAGCAATGCGGGCAAAGGGTGTCCATTTCGAAGAAGAGCCCCGTGTTGAACCCTATGGCACAGTCGCGGTATGGCAGGACCCTTTCGGAAATCGTTGGGACCTCATCCAGTTCGCATGATCCCGTTCATCCGGCCGAAGATAACTCTTTTAAAGTCCGCGCAAGCTCTTCGCCTTAAACCTAAAATAAGAAAGTAAAAGGGGGCCTTCCAGGCCCCCTTTTTCATTTGGACTACACTCAGTGATCAGTTCGGAATCAGATCCGGCACGATGGTCACAATGGTCGGGAAGAACCATAGGATCGCAATACCGACGACCTGAATGATCACGAACGGTACGACGCCACGATAGATATGGCCCGTCGTCACCTCTTTCGGGGCGACCCCTCGCAGGTAGAACAAGGCGAACCCGAAGGGCGGCGTCAGGAACGAGGTCTGCAGGTTCACCGCCACCATGATGGTCACCCATTTCGGATCGAACGACCCGCCATAGATCACAGGCCCAACAATCGGGATCACGATGTAGATGATCTCAAGGAAGTCCAGCACAAAGCCCAGAATGAACAGCACCAGCATCACGATCAGGAAGACCGTGAACTCGTTGTCAAAGCTGCGTAGGAACTGCTGGATGTAATGCTCACCCCCGAAGGAGATCACCACAAGGTTCAGCAGCTGCGACCCGATCAGGATGGTAAACACCATCGAGGTCACCTTCGCCGTCTCGCGCACCACGGGCGTCAGAACCCCGCTGGAGAAAAGGACCCAGCAGCCGAACAACAGACCGAACAGAGCGTACAGGTACGTCGCATAAGCCAGAATGAAGGCGATCCAGGTCTCAACCGGGACATTGCCCTGATTGATACGCAGATCGAAATTCACACCCATCAGCAAACAGATGATGACTGCAAAGGTCGACCAGATGATCACACTCCCGGACCGGCCCTGATCCTGCAGCTTGCGGTACGCAGCCAACATGATCGCACCACCGGCACCCAGTGCCGCAGCAGGTGTCGGATTGGTAACACCGCCAAGGATCGAACCCAGCACCGCGATGATCAGAACCAGCGGCGGGAACACAACTCGTATCAGATCGTTGGTGGCACAACGCGCGGCAGCCTCCTTACAGCCGTAGATCGCGATGGCGAAGGGAATCGCCAGCAACACGAATGTCGCCCCGGATGAGGTTGTTGGCTGGATGAAGAGAATATCCACCAACAGCATCAACAACAGGCCAATCGCCCCAACGATCAGAGGTTGCGGCGACCGCGAAGGCGCGATGCCACGACCCAGAACCAAGGTCAGCGCCAGTAGCACCACTACAATCGAAACGCCGGTTCCGATCGGAGCCGCATTTGCGATCTTGGCGTCACGGGCGGCGGCGAGTTCCTCCTCGCTCAGGCGCTCAGCGCTGGCAACACCACCGGCGGCGTCGATTGCCTCCTGCTCTGCCACGGCCTGATCCCAGGCGGATTGACCATGCAGCTCGATCATCGAAGCCTGACACTCAGCCGAGACATTCGTGCGCAAAGACGCGCCCTGCCCCACATCCGAGAAGGCCGAGACCGAGATGTTCTGGCTGCCGATCACACCCGCGCTGCCCAGTAGCACCGCACCGACGATGATCGCAACCGGCGCACCCAGCAGCCAAGTCAGACCCTCAGAACGGGTGATCGTCTCACCAGAGCCACCCGACAGCTCAACAGCCGGAGCCTTGTCCGGGTTCAGCAGCGCATAACCAAAGGCATATAGCGCATAAAGCAGCGCTAGCATAATCCCCGGCAACAAGGCTGCTTGGAACAAGGTTCCAACCGAGACCACCGCAGGTTCCCCCAAAAAGGTCAGCGCATCGGTACAGCCCGCCTCGACCGCACGCTCTTCCTGCGCCGTCGAATACAGGTCACCCGCCAGCGTACCCAGAAGAACAATCACGATCGAGGGTGGGATGATTTGCCCAAGTGTCCCCGAGGCCGCGATCACACCTGTCGCCAACTCGGGCGAGTAGTTGTTTCGCAACATCGTCGGCAGCGCCAAAAGGCCCATGGTCACCACGGTCGCACCAACAATCCCGGTCGAGGCGGCCAGAAACGCACCCACGACAACAATCGACACGGCCAGACCACCGGGCAGCGGTCCAAAGACACGCGCCATCGTTGTCAGCAGGTCATTGGCGATCTTGGAACGCTCCAGCGTGATGCCCATCAGAACGAACATCAACACGGCCAGAAGGGTTTCAATCGACTGACCGGCCAGAACCCGTTCGTTCATGCGGTTGACGATGAAGGAAACGTTCCGGTCCAGCGCGGTTTCCCAACCCGAGGGGAAAACCGGCTCGCCTATCCTTGGTAAGTCCGGGTATCGGAAGACCGAGACCGTGTCGGGTTTGACCCCAGAATTTACCAGGTCTCGGTAAGCTTGTGAGCCAGTGTCAATCGCCTGGTGGATCAGCAATCCAGCGCTGTCCAGCGCGGCGATGATCCCGAAGGAGATCACACCTGCCCCACCAATGGCGAAGGCCACCGGGAAGCCTGAGAGGATGCCTCCGAAAAGGCAAAAGAATACGATAATGAGGCCTATCTCGACGCCATCAAGTCCGAATAGCATTGTCTTGGTCTCCGTCCTTAATGTGCGCCTTCGTAGGCTTCTTCGCCCTCACCAAGGCTATCCTTGTCGAGGTATTTTCCGGCGCTTTCCGGCCCTTCCACGTATTCCAGATACGACCGCCACAGGAAGGCAACCGCGTGCAGGAACACCATGCCCGCAAAAATCACGAGCAGGATTTTGAACAGGAAATACGCGTTGAAACCGTTCGGGCTGAAGCCGATTGTTTCCACGTTCCACCGCAATGCGCGCGACTTGGCCACCAGCCTGTCCAGCGTGTCACTGGCCGAGGGTTTCGGCACGATCAGGTGCCGCCACATGAAGTACCAGCCATACATCCAGGTCAGTACGGCCATGGGCATCATGAACAGAACGGCGCCACACATATCAACTACGCGCTTGGCACGGTGGCTGATACCGGCATAGATCAGGTCAACCCGCACATGCCCGCCCTGCACGAAGGTGTAGGTGCAGCACAGGCAGACGACCATCGCATTATAGAGCTTCAGTTCTTCAGCAAACCAGCTGATGTCCTGATTGAAGGGAATACCCAGACCAAAGGACATATCAGGCCGGGCAAAGACACGCTGCATGAACACGATGACGATCTGCTGGATCACCATCAGCAAACCCGCCCAGGCAAAGAACCGCCCGGTCGTGTTGGCGAAGGCCTCGAGCCCGCGCACCATGCCCCACATCACGTTTCGGTAGTAGAGGCCGATGGCTGTCAGCACCAGAAACAGCGTGAAAACCACGAAGAAGAACTCGACCGAGCCTCCGTAGTAGACAAAGCGCATGATGGATTCTTTGTCGGACCAATCCAGCCACAGCTGCGGATGCGTGATCGCATATCCAAAATTATAGAAGGCTTCGGCAATGTTCTGAATGAACCAGATCAGTCCATTCCACAGGGCGCCGAAAAACGAGATACCGTTATCGTCCTGCATGTTGTCCCCGGGTCACGTCAGTTGCACTGCAAATTATAGCGGCATGATGGGTCCGCGCATATGCAACAAGAAAGGCTCCCCCGCGATTGCGGGGAAACCGTTTGGTCAGTTCACTTGGGATTAGCCGCGAACGCGGTCGCGCTGAGCGGTGTAGGCACCCGACGACAGGTTCAGCCAGCCCGAGGACGATGCCATCGACGCCATTGCGCTGTCGTGGATCTTCTTGAACAGCTCGTCGCCCATGTTCTCGTCCAGAACCTCTTGCGAAGCCTGACCGAACGCATCCCAAACGCTGTCTGGGAATTCCATGACCTTCACGCCACCCGACTGCAGACGCTGCAGAGCTGCACCGTTGTTGGCCAGGAACTGCGCTAGGTTCCACTGGTGCGCTTCGGCAGCTGCGATCTCGATGATCTTCTGCTGGGCCGGTGTCAGTTCGTCGAACACGTCGCGGTTGGTTGCCAGCGACAGACCTGCGCCCGGCTCGTGGAAACCCGCGGTGTAGTAGGTCTTGGTGATTTCCTGGAAGCCCGCTTTTTCGTCCGCCCAGGGGCCGATCCACTCGGTGCCGTCAATCGCACCCGAGGACAGCGCCTGATACACTTCCGAACCCGGAATGTTCTGAACCGATGCGCCCAGTTTGCCCAGCGCCTGGCCACCCAGACCCGGCATACGGAACTTCAGACCCTGGAAATCCTCGGGGCCGTTGATCTCTTTCGAGTACCAGCCGCCTGCCTGCGCACCGGTGTTACCTGCCAGGAAGGATTTCAGACCGAAGATCGAGCCCAGCTCGTCATGCAGCTCCATGCCGCCGTCGTGGTAGTACCAGTTCACCAGTTCCTGCGCGGTCATGCCGAACGGAACAGCGGTGAAGAAGGCATAGCCCGGGTGCTGACCCACAAAGTAGTAGTCAGCCGCGTGGTACATGTCGGCCTGACCCGACGAAACGGCGTCGAACACTTCGAACGCGCCAACCAGCTCGCCTGCAGCTTTGATTTCTACGTTCAGGCTGCCATCGGACATCGCATTGATGCTGTCGGCGCAGCGCTGCGCGCTGTCGAACACGCCGGCCAGACCACGACCCCACGAGGTCACCATGGTCAGGGTCCGCTGACCCTGCGCATAAGCCGGTGCCGCCAGTGCGGTTGCCGCAGCAGCCGAGCCGCCAAGAGCAGATTTCTTCAGAAATGAACGACGATCCATATGAGTGTTCCTCCCCTTCATAAGTCATCACCCGGAGGTGTCCGGGCCTGTCGCTTTCAATGGATCGGAGCCTAGAGGCAGGGATATGAAAGGGAATACCTACTACTGCGTAGAAACCCGAAATTCTGCCCGTTTTTCGCAGATAAATTCGGCGAAAAAGCCAGCCATCCCACGTTCGTGAGGGCATTTACCCCCAGAAACGCTCAATCTTTTTGCATTTTCGCCGCCGCTTGCGTATCGATTCGACCATGCAAAGACTTCGACATCTGGTTTCGCTGACTTATGCGCAGAAACTGTCTTTGGTTGCGGCCATCCCTCTGGTCGTTGCCGTCGCGGCCATTGCCTTTCTGGTTGCCTATCAGGCCCGTGCGACATCCGAGCGCGAAATACAGGCGCTGGAGCTACGCCTGATCGAAGCCAAGAAGGAAGAACTGAAGAACTATGTCACACAGGCGCGCAACGGGTTTGCCTATATCTACGGGCGCGCTGAACCTGACGATGATGTCGCCAAAACGCTGGTCACGCAGATCCTTTCGGCGATGATCTACGGACAGGACGGGTTCTTCTTTGTCTATGACTATGACGGTACGAACCTGGTAAGCCCCCGCCAGACACAGTTCATCAACCGCAATTGGGACGGTCTGACCGACAGCGACGGTACTCCGGTCGTGGATGAGTTCATCCGTCTCGCACGCCAAGGTGCAGGCTGGCACAGTTTCATGTGGGAAAAGCCCTCGACCGGGGAAGAGGCGCAGATGATCGCCTATGTTGTGGGCCTGCAGGATTGGCGTTGGGCCGTGGGCACCGGTGTTTTCATCGACGACATATTGGCGACCGTCGCCAATGCCCGCGCCGAGGTCGAGGACCGGGTCCAGCGCACCTTTATGTATATCGGTGCCATCGTTGTGGCCTCGGTTCTGATCGTGTTTGCCTCGGGCATGTTGCTGAACATACGCGAGCGTCGGCTGGCGGATGCCAAGCTGAAAGAGTTGACCCAGCGGGTCTTCGACGCCCAGGAAGAAGAACGCGGCCGCGTCGCGCGCGAACTGCATGACGGGATCAGCCAGATCCTTGTCGGAGTCCGCTATGCGCTGGACAATGCGCGAAGGCGCTTGTCCCGAGGCGACGACGCGGGCGCGCAGGCCCCATTGGACAAGGGCATAGATCACCTTGGCACGGCGATCACCGAAGTGCGCCGCATCAGCCGCGACCTGCGCCCCGGCGTGCTGGATGATCTGGGCCTCGGCCCGGCCCTCAAGGCGCTGACAGATGACTTCCGCGAACGCACAGGGATCGAAACCGAGTTTTCGACCGTCGTTTTCCGCAACCGGCTGGATCAGGACAGCAAGATCGCCCTCTACCGCATCGCTCAAGAAGCTTTGACCAATATTGAGCGCCACGCAGACGCCTCGCATGTTACAATCGACCTGCGCGGGCACAAGAAAGGCGCGACCATGCGGATCACTGATGACGGGCGCGGTCTGCGCTCCGAACCAGACCAAAGCGGCACCGGCATCGGGCTACGCAACATGCAGGAACGGATCGAACAGCTTGACGGCACGCTGCGTATTCTGTCATCACGCGGCCCGCATGGGGGCACGGTGATCGAAGTCAGCCTGCCCCTCAGCCACCTGCTGCCGCCGCAGGAAGACGCAACACCGAACCGAAAGGCCGGGACATGACCATCCGAGTCCTCATCGTCGACGATCACCCCATGGTGGCCGAGGGCATCCAGTCGATCCTCGAAAGCTATGATGAGATTGAGGTCGTCGGCACTCTGGGCAGCGGTCAGGCCGCCGTTGATCACGCGGCCGAGTTGGCACCCGACGTAATCCTCATGGACCTCAACATGCCCGGCCTCGGCGGCCTGAGCGCGACCGAACTGATCCTCGAACGCCTGCCCGAAACCCGCATCCTGATCCTGTCGATGCATGACAGCCCCGAATACATCTCAACTGCGCTCAGCCACGGAGCCAAAGGGTATGTGCTGAAAGACGTCCCCACGGATGAGATCAAACAGGCGATCGATGCCGTGATGAAGGGCGAACAATATCTATGCACCGGCGCCAGCGGGTCCTTGAAGCCCAAAGGCGACAGCGCCCGCGAAGCCCTTACCGGGCGCGAACAGACCATCCTTCTGGAACTGGCGCAGGGCAAATCCAATAAGGAAGTCGCTCAGGCGCTCGATATCTCGGTCCGGACGGTCGAAACCCACCGCAAAAACATCAAACGCAAACTGGGCATCTCCTCAACAGCGGGCCTGACCCGCTATGCGCTGGAACATGGCGTGTTACAGGGTACCGGCGTCGGCTTCTGAGCCACCCGCAGCGCGGCACGCGCTGCCCGGCCCAACCAGAGGAGGCGCGCCGCAGGCGCTTTGACGATGGGCGGGAGGGTTACCCGCGCGGCCTGATATCCTCACCGAAAAAGATCAATGTCCCATCCTCGTCAATGACGTGAAACTCGCGTTGCTGATAGGGCTGATCAAACGGAGGGCGCACACGTCCGTCGGGCAGATCTTCCAAACCCGGTTTGAGGCTGTCATACAGCGCATCAATCCCCTCGACATCTATGTAAAAGGACTGCTCTTCCCCCAGCAGCTTTCCATCGTCTCGCGGCGGGCATTCCAGCAACCGAATGGCCACCGGCCCGCGTGACAAAAACGCATAATTATCCTGCCGAAACCCGCAGCTGAATCCCAAACGGTCACAATAGAAATCAATCTGGTTCTGCAACGACGAACACAAAACAAACGGCGTGAGTTGCAATATACGCGCCATGCCAAAGCCCTCCCTGAATGGGCCCTAGGCTACCTGTGCCGGCAACTCAGTCCAACAATTCATCGGCCCGGCGACCCTCACGTGCGTAGTGATGCGGCAGAACCCGGCCATAGAGCTGCCGCGTCCTCTCAACCCCGCCACACATGCCTTCGGTATCCACAAACGAGAAGATGCCAACATAGCGTTTGCGCGCGCCTTCAACCGGCGCAACTCGGTGCAGGGCATAGCGACCCTTAAAAATTTGCAGATCACCGGGCTGCAAGTCGATCCGGTGAACGGCCTGCATATTGCCGTCCAGAACAGCCCTTACCGCCGAAAAATTCTCGTCGTCTGAACTGCGCAGATCCGGGGCATATTCAAACGCACCGCCTGTTTCGGCATTCTGAATAGCCAAAGTGACAGTGTAGTTGTTGGTGTCGAAATGCCAGGGAAACCCCTGCCCCTCTTCCACGACGTTGATGATGACATCCGCCAGCGGATCATCATAGCGAAAGAACCGATCCTCAGGCTCATCCAGCGCATCGCGAATGAAGGGCAGAAAGCCGTTGAACTCGTAGATGCGCCGCAGAGGACCTGACCTAGGGAAATTGTCCGCGGGCACAAACGCATTCGACCGGTCATAGAAACGACGTACCGGATGCCCGATCCCATAGCTGGTGTCATCCTTGGTGAAATAAACATTCGTACGGTTGAAAGACCGATGAGCCTTGGGCGCGACGGCATCTGCCTCTACCAGTAACTGCTCCAACCCGCCCTTATGCACAAAGCCCGGCAGAACCGCGCATCCGTCATGTTCTAGCTCTCGGCGCAGATCACCGATCAATTGGCGGTACGCGGTCGAGTCCGGACGATCAATCGGATAGCGCCCCAAATCCACGAGTTCCTGCAGCAAGGCCGACCTCCTTATTTGCCCCTCTTAGCAATTAGCCTGCCGCAGCACATGGCGCGCTTCTGGTTCATTTCAGACATCGCGTTGGCGGATTTAGACAAGTCAGAAATCCGTCAAAACACCACGCGACCCCTTCTGTTTTACCGGAAATTCCCGACATGCGGCATTTTGCGCAACAAAATGTCGCAAAATTCATCAATCCGGTCATGAAATTCATACGATTGCCTGTTGACGCTCCGTCGTGCCGAACATAATGTCCCCTGCAAGCTGATAAGGAGCCTCTGGCGATGAACACGCTAGTCGTAATCGTAGGAAACACGCGTATGGGCCGGTAACGGAAAACCACAATCGAACCCATGCGCCTCCGAAAATCTCGGGGGCTTTTTTTTGGCAAACGCAAGACACATGTCGCGAACGGAGCAAAGCAGATGACACGTGAGATGACCGGCGCAAAGATGGTGGTTCAGGCCCTCAAGGATCAGGGCGTGGACACAGTATTCGGATATCCCGGTGGCGCCGTCCTACCGATCTATGACGAGATCTTTCTGCAAAACGACATTCGCCACGTCCTGGTGCGGCATGAGCAAGGCGCGGTCCACGCGGCCGAAGGCTATGCTCGTTCGACGGGTAAACCCGGCGTTGCGCTGGTGACATCCGGCCCCGGCGCGACCAACGCGGTCACCGGGTTGACGGATGCGTTGCTGGACTCGATCCCGATTGTTGTTCTGACCGGCCAGGTCCCCACCTTCATGATCGGCTCGGACGCGTTCCAAGAGGCCGACACCGTTGGCATCACCCGCCCCTGCACCAAGCATAACTGGCTTGTGAAGGACACGGATTCGCTGTCTGAGACCATGCACGAGGCGTTCCACGTCGCCACCTCGGGCCGTCCGGGTCCGGTTCTGATCGACATTCCCAAGGACGTGCAGTTTGCATCGGGTGACTATATCGGCCCCAAGACCTCGACCTCTCGCTATCAGCCTGTTCTGAAGGGCGATCTGGAAGAGATCACCGAACTGGTCGCTGCGATAGAGACCGCCAAGAAACCCGTTTTCTACACCGGCGGCGGCGTCATCAACTCGGGCCCCGCAGCCAGTCAATTGCTGCGTGAGCTGGTGGATGCGACTGGTTTCCCGATCACTTCGACCCTGATGGGCCTTGGCGCTTACCCGGCCTCGGGTGAGAACTGGCTGGGCATGCTGGGAATGCACGGTCTCTACGAGGCCAACCTGGCGATGCATGACTGTGACCTGATGATCAACATCGGCGCGCGGTTCGACGACCGGATCACCGGCCGTATCGACGCGTTCTCACCGAACTCGAAAAAGGCGCATATCGACATTGATCCGTCTTCGATCAACAAGGTGATCCGCGTCGACATCCCGATCGTCGGCGACGTGGCCCATGTTCTGGAAGACATCCTGAAGGTCTGGAAATCGCGTGGCCGCAAGACCGACGTCGCCTCGGTCGCCAAGTGGCAAGAGCAGATTGCCGACTGGCGCAAGGTCAACTGTCTCGCCTACGCCAACAGCGAGAAGACCATCAAACCACAATTCGCGCTGCAACGCCTTGAAGAGCTGACCAAAAACCACGACCGCTACATCACAACCGAGGTTGGTCAGCACCAAATGTGGGCCGCGCAATACCTTGGGTTCGAGGACCCCAACCGCTGGATGACATCAGGCGGTCTGGGCACGATGGGCTATGGCACCCCGGCTTCGATCGGTGTGCAGATGGCGCATCCCGACGCGCTGGTGATAAACGTCGCGGGTGAGGCCTCATGGCTGATGAACATGCAGGAAATGGGCACCGCAGTTCAGTATCGCCTGCCGGTCAAACAGTTCATTCTGAACAACGAACGCCTCGGCATGGTTCGCCAGTGGCAGGAGCTGCTGCATGGTGAGCGCTACTCGCATTCGTGGTCCGAGGCCCTGCCCGATTTCGTCAAGCTCGCCGAGGCCTTCGGGGCCAAGGGCATCCTGTGTTCCGACCCCGCCGATCTGGACGACGCGATCATGGAGATGATCAACTATGACGGTCCGGTGATCTTTGACTGCCTGGTTGAAAAGCACGAGAATTGCTTCCCCATGATCCCGTCGGGCAAAGCCCATAACGAGATGCTGCTGGGCGAGGCCGAAACGCAGGGCGTGATCGATTCCAAAGGTTCGGTTCTGGTTTAACAACATTCGTCGGAATTGACCGGGCGGCCGACGCCCGGTTTTCGCAAGATGATGAAAGGGACGTAAATGTCTGCCCTACATATCAAAAAAGGCTCTACCCGCCATTCGGCCTATAACCTACGCCCGACCTTTTCGGACGTGCAGGAGCGTCATACGATTGCGGTTCTGGTCGAGAACGAACCGGGCGTTCTGGCCCGCGTGATCGGCCTGTTTTCGGGCCGTGGCTACAATATCGAAAGCCTGACTGTGGCCGAGGTCGACCACACTGGACACCTGAGCCGCATCACCATCGTGACCACCGGTACCCCGCAGGTGATCGAGCAGATCAAGACCCAATTGGGCCGCATCGTGCCGGTTCACGAAGTCCATGACCTGACGGTCGAAGGCCCCTCGGTCGAGCGGGAACTGGCGATCATCAAGGTCGTTGGCGAAGGCGACAAGCGGGTCGAGGCGCTGCGTCTGGCCGATATCTTCCGCGCCAATGTGGTCGACAGCACGTTGAACTCGTTCATATTTGAGATCACGGGCGCGCCCGACAAGATCGACGCATTTGCTGACCTCATGCGCCCGCTGGGGCTGGTCGAAATCGCAAGAACTGGCGTTGCTGCCCTGTTGCGTGGCGACTGACAACTGCAAGGTCCCGGCTGGGCATCGCCGGGACCTTTCGCTTTTTTTGGCAAGTATCCATGTGACACTTCACGCAAAAAAGCCTGCAAATTAACTGTAAAGATCACCCCCAACAGACAAATACCTATTGCCTTTGCCCCGCGCTCCACTAGCATTTCGGGTGCAACGCGGCGTGGGGAAACGTTGCTTTGGGGTCATCTTTACGATTTCGGTCACACATCCGGTCTGCCGATCTTCACCGCTGTTTTCACGACTGAAACCGCCGATGCAGGGGGAACCGATGCCAGAGGATACGCGCAGCCCGGACGAACTTCGCGCCATGTTCGGTGCAAACCTTAGACGCTTGGCACGAAACTATCCTTCAATTTCTGCATTGTGCCGCGAACTGGGCATCAACCGAACTCAATTCAACAGATATCTTGCGGGCGAGAGCTTTCCGCGCGCGGATGTTCTGGACCGGATGTGTCGCTTCTTTGATGTGGATGCCCGTATCGTTCTCACCCCGCTTGACGACATCCCGGATGCCAATACGCATCATGTGAACGCCACTTTGACACAATTCCTCGGCTCGGGCGCCCAAGCCACCCACGACTGCACCTTTCCCCCGGGGTTTTATGCGGCGACTGACACCCGTACATCCATCGTTTTGCACGC
This sequence comes from Ruegeria sp. CK3, assembly GCF_056536565.1. Taxonomy (NCBI): domain Bacteria; kingdom Pseudomonadati; phylum Pseudomonadota; class Alphaproteobacteria; order Rhodobacterales; family Roseobacteraceae; genus Ruegeria; species Ruegeria sp. CK3. The sequence goes on along the minus strand of NZ_JBQFPV010000010.1, from coordinate 254,239 downwards.
CAAACGGCTGCCGCAATGCACGTTGATCCGCGGCTTCACACCGCGCAGCGTCATGCCCGGCAGCCCATCCATGGCACGAGAGGTGCGCGGCATAGCGAGCTGTTCCGGCGATTATGTCTACATGCTGATTTCCGGTCGTAACGGCCAGAACAGCCGGGTCTATGTGGTCAGCAAGAAAGGTACCCTCTGGCAAGGCACAAGCTACACGCGCCCGGACAAAGACGGCGCGCGCCCTGTGACCCTGACCCGGCTGGGGCAGGATGCAACAGATGCGCTTGGCGCCGCACGCAAGCTGATAAGGGCCCACAGGCCCGACGAACGACGCTAGCTCGGGTTATCCTCGCAGATCAGGCGATACAGGTGCCAGCTTGCATGGCCTAAAAGCGGCAGAACCAGCAGCAATCCCAAGAACCACGGCACCATCGCGACAAACGTCAGCACGGCGATGAAAATGCCCCACCCGATCATGACCGGAAAGTTGGCCTTCACGTAAGAGAAGCTCTCGATCATTGCCGTCACAAAATCCAGCTCGCGGTCCAGCAGCATCGGGATGGATAACACGGTGATCATGTAAAGGATCGTGGCAAAGACCGCCCCTACAGCAGACCCAACGGCGAGCATCATCAATCCGTTGGACGTCAGATATACCTCGAGTGACGAAGATACGTTCGTCAGCGTCGACAGCCCCATGAACAGGGCAAAGATCATGTGACCCAGAAAGAACCAGAACAGAAACATCACCACAATGATCGCGCAGATGGAGGGCAGCTGGCGACGGCTCTGTTGCAGCACCACCCCGAATATTGCCTTGAAATCAAGCTCCTGCCCCACCTCCAGGCGACGCGACACCTCATAAAGTCCGACCGCGGCAAACGGTCCGATCAGAGGGAACCCGATCGCGGCGAGGACCAGCCAATAGCTTGTTCCCGACTGGAAGGTGACCCATGCGATGGCCCAGCCCGCCAGCACATAAAACCCCGCAAATATCAAACCGAACAGCGGCGCCCTGCGAAGGTCAACCCACGCCCGTCGCATCGCCTGTTTCAACATCCCACTGTCAACAGGACGCATCTGAGGCGCTCCGAAAGGTCTTTCCATCTGTTTCTCCTCCCCGTCTGACCCTATCTCATCGCGGGCCTTTTCTGCGGCCATGTCGTTGCCTCGTGATACGCGGCACCCATGGACAGTAGCCGCGCATCCGACCCCTTGGGCCCAAATAGCTGAATGCCCATTGGCAGGCCTTCCGCTCCGAACCCGGCAGGCGCAGCCAGACAGGGCAAGCCAATCAGGCTGACCGGCACAGTCACCTGCATCCAGCGATGATAGGTATCCATCGCCCGCCCCATGATCTCACGCGGATACGGCGTCTCGATATCGAAGGGCCAGACCTGTGCGGCCGGCAGAACCAAAGCATCATAGTCCTGAAACAGTTCAGCCGCCCGTCGGAACCACTCCGACCGGGTAACGCTAGCCTCATGCACCTGCATCGCGGATAGCATCAGGCCACGCTCCAACTCCCACTGCGCGCTGTCCTTCAAGGCCTCTGATTTGCCCTGCAAAGGCTGCAATCCCGCCGCCACGGCCCAGGACCGAAGGGTAACCCAACTGTCCCACATCTTTTCGGCATCGAAGGGCGCAGACACATCTTCGACCACTGCCCCTTTATCTTCGAAAACGCGTAGGGCATCGCGGCAAAGATCCAGAATGCTGTCCTCAATCGGAAAGGCGCCGCACCAATCTCCCAACCAGCCAATCCGAACCCCGCGAAGATCAGCGGCTTGAACGGGACTCACTTGCCCGACATCCGCGACCAAAGGTGACCGGGTATCAGCGCCCGAAATCACGTCAAGCAATAGCCCCAAATCCTCAGGGCTGCGCGCCATCGGACCCAGAGTCGACAACTGATGCAGAAACCCATCTCCAACGGGTTCCGAAGGCACCCGCCCCCAGCTTGGGCGAAATCCATAGACGTTATTCCACGCGGCCGGGTTGCGCAGGCTTCCCATCATATCCGAACCATCGGCCAACGCGACCATCCCGGTTGCCAATGCAACCGCCGCGCCACCGGACGACCCTCCACATGTACGTGCCCCATCATAAGGGTTCCGGGTCGCGCCATAGACCGGGTTGAACGTGTGCGAGCCAAGCCCAAACTCGGGCGTGTTGGTCTTACCAATCAAAATCACCCCCGCCGCGCGCATCCGCGCTGCAATCAGATCGTCCTGTTCGGGCACAAAATCGCGAAACAGTGGCGATCCCTGCGATGACACTATCCCGGCGACATTGACCAGATCCTTCACTGCAATCGGCAACCCGTGCAATGGCCCCCGCTTCGGACCCGCATCCAGTGCCGCCGCCTCGGCCATCAGATCATCCGCGTCGCGCAGGGCCACAATCGCATTGACCGCTCCATTTACGGCCCCAATACGCTCCAGCGTCGCAGCCATCACCTCGACCGATGAAACAGCACCAGATGACAGCTGATCGACCAGCGCCTTTGCGGAAAGCTGAGTGATATCCATCCGGGTTTCAATCACCTCGATCTGTTTGGTTCAAATCCAGCCTAGCCGCGCACCCCGACCAATAAAACCCATTGTTTAAATACATCTTTTCCCGAATGGCCAAGCACCACCCGGATCCCCTTCATCTGGCTAAAAATACCTCAGGGGAGTCGCGGCTTGCCGCGGCGGGGGCAGCGTCCCCTGCGCAGCCTTAGTCGCCCTGCGCCTCGGACCGGCTTTTGCCCGCCACGTTCAACGCCAGTGTCGCCGCCATAAACCCGTCCAGATCCCCGTCCAACACACCTTTAGTGTCCGAGGTCTCATGATTGGTCCGCAGATCCTTGACCATCTGATAGGGCTGCAAGACGTAAGACCGGATCTGATTGCCCCAACCCGCATCCCCTTTGGCTTCATGCGCCGCGTTGATATCGGCGTTCCGACGGTCCAGCTCTTGCTGGTAGAGTCGCGATTTCAGCGCCTTCATGGCGATATCACGGTTCTGGTGCTGCGACTTCTCGGAAGAGGTCACAACAATTCCGGTCGGGATGTGCGTGATCCGCACCGCCGAGTCCGTGGTGTTCACGTGCTGACCGCCCGCACCCGAGGACCGGTAGGTATCAATCCGAATATCGGCCGGGTTCACCTCAATCTCGATATTGTCATCGACTACGGGGTAGACCCAGACCGAACTGAACGATGTATGCCGCTTGGCCGCCGAGTCATAAGGCGAGATTCGTACCAGACGATGCACGCCGCTTTCCGATTTCAGCCAACCATAGGCATTGTGACCGGAAATCTTGTAGGCCGCCGACTTGATCCCGGCTTCCTCGCCCGCGGTCTCGGATTGCAGCTCGACCGTATAGCCCTTCTTCTCCGCCCAACGCACATACATCCGCGCCAGCATCGAGGCCCAGTCGCAGCTCTCGGTCCCGCCCGCGCCCGAGTTGATCTCGAGGAAGGTATCGTTGCTGTCAGCCTCGCCATCGAGCAGAGCCTCCAGCTCTTTCTTGGCGGCTTTGTCCTTCAGAGACTTGATCGAGGCTTCGGCGTCCTGAACAACCTCTTCATCCTCTTCCATCTCGCCCAGCTCGATCAGCTCGATATTGTCACTGAGATCGGTTTTGATGGACTCGTAGGTCTCGATCGCATCGACCAGCATCTGCCTTTCGCGCATCAGTTTCTGCGCGTTCTCGGGGCTGTCCCACAGGTTCGGATCCTCGACCCGCGCATTGAATTCCTCAAGCCGATGGGGCGCGGTTTCATAGTCCATGCGCTGTGCCAGCAGCTCCAGCGACTTTTCGATTTCCGCCACGATATTCTGGGTTTCGGCGCGCATGGTCTTGCCCCAACTTGGTCAAACAGGACTGCGTGATAGCAAGAGCAGAAGGCCACCACAAGACGGGCCAGACGGGATTACACGTCTGGCCGTCAGAGATTTTGCAAAGCGATCAGTAAAGGCCGCCGGTACTCAAATCCCCTTGCGAGGCTTTGGGGCCAACAGTGACGGTGCTACCTGTCGAGGTCTGGACCTGAACGCCTGCGCGTTGCGCTTCTTCGAACAGCGGAAGGTCCGATCCGATGGCAAAGCCGCCGTCATAAACGCGGTCGATAAACCCATCCACACCATCCCGGAAGAACTCGGCCACGACATATTCGCCGGATGCGTCATCAGGCAGGCGCGCGCCACTGAAACGGTCGATCTTGATGAAGTGACCGCCCTCGGGCACTTCGAACGGACCACCGCCGTATTTCTCAACGGCTTTTTCCATGAAGCTCTGGAAGACCGGCCCGCACATGGTGCCGCCATAAGCCCCCCGGCCCATCGGACGCGGACGGTCATAGCCGATATAGCAACCGGCAACGATGTTCGAGGTGAAGCCAATGAACCACGCATCCTTGGATTCGTTGGTGGTTCCGGTCTTGCCTGCCGTCGGCACCGGCAGGTTGACATAGCGCGACGCCGTCCCGCGATCCACAACACCCTTCATCATCGAAGTCAGCTGATAGGCGGTAATCGCATCCATGACCTGAGAGCGGTTGGTCTCAATGGTCGGCGACTCGTTTGGCTCCAGCCAGGTCGAGTTGCAATCGAGGCACTGGCGATCGTCATGGCGATAGATCGTCTTACCAAAGCGGTCCTGAATCCGGTCGACCAGAGTAGGCTCGACCCGCTCACCCCCATTTGCGAACATCGCGTAAGCCGCAACCATTTTATACAGCGTGGTTTCTTCGGACCCGAGCGAGTTGGCTAGAAACGCACCCATCCGGTCATAGACGCCGAACCGTTCCGCATAGCCTGCGACCACCGGCATTGTGACCTCTTGGGCCAGACGGATGGTCATCAGGTTCCGAGACTGTTCGATCCCGGTGCGCAGTGGCGTCGGGCCGTAGAATTTGTTCGACGAGTTTTTAGGGCGCCACAGGCCCTGAGGAGTATTCACCTCAATCGGAGCGTCCACAACGATTGTTGCGGGGCTATAGCCACTGTCCAGCGCAGCCGCGTAAACGAACGGCTTGAACGAGGAACCTGGCTGACGCTGCGCCTGCGTGGCGCGGTTGAACACGGTATCTTGATACGAGAACCCACCCTGCATCGCCAGAACGCGGCCCGAGTTCACGTCCATCGCGACAAAGCCACCCTGCACTTCGGGCACCTGACGGGCGGACCATTGGCCCTCTTCCCCAGCCATGACTAGGATCACATCGCCGCGTTTGAAATTATCGAAGAAGTTGCCCTGCATCCACTTGATGTCAGAGCGAGGAATAGTGCCGTCGGAGGGGCCATCCTCGATGCCCACCGTCAATTGTTGCTCGGCCACGTCCAGCACAACGGCGGGATACCATTGGGTCGGCAGTACAACGTCACGGGGAATCTCCATCTGCGCCAGCGCATCGCGCCACTGGGCTTCATCCGCCAGCTGTTCTTCGGCGATCACCTCTCCCGTGCCACGCCATCTGCCGCGGGACAGGTCGTATTTCTGCAACGCCTCACGTAGCGCGCGGGCCGCTTCGACCTGCATTTCCTCGTCGACCGAAGCGCGTACGGTGAAGCCGCCCGTAAAGAACTCACCCTCGCCGAAGTCTTCGCTCAGCTGACGGCGGATTTCATCGGTGAAGTAATCGCGCGGCGGCAAGGCAGTGCGGAAGCTTTCGAAATCACCGTTCTGGACCGAACGCAGAGGCATCTCGACCTCGGTCTCATAAGTCGCCTTATCAATGTAACCGTTTTGGTTCATCTCGCGCAGAACATAGTTGCGGCGGGCCAGTAGGCGTTCCTTCTGGCGGACCGGGTGGTAGTCTGACGGTGCCTTGGGCATCGCGGCCAGCATCGCAGCCTCATGCGGAGCCAGTTCCTGCAGGGTTTTGTTGAAATAGGTCTGCGCCGCAGCGGTCACGCCGTAGGAGTTCTGACCCAGAAAGATCTCGTTCATGTAAAGCTCGAGGATCTGTTCCTTGTCGAGCGTATCCTCAAGCCGGGTGGCGAGGATGATTTCCTTGATCTTGCGCTCGGCCCGACGGTCGCCCGACAGCAGGAAGTTCTTCATCACCTGTTGCGTGATGGTCGAGGCCCCGCGCACGGTTTCACCCTTGGTCCGCACAGCTTCGACACCGGCAGCGATGATGCCGCGCGGGTCATAGCCCTGATGGGTGTAGAAATTCTTGTCTTCCGCAGAAATGAAGGCCTGCTTCACTAAATCCGGAATTTCCTCGGACGGGGTAAACAGACGGCGCTCCTGAGCGAATTCGTCGATCAACTGCCCCTCGCCGGAATAGATCCGGCTGATCGTGGGCGGTTTATATTGGGCCAGCGACTCGTGGCTGGGCAGGTCGCGGCCATACATCCAGAAGACCGCGCCGATCACCAGCGCAACCATGAAGATACCCAAAGTCACGAGGCTGAAAACTGCCCCGAAAATCGATAGAATGAACCGGATCACGTCACTGCCTTTTTTTCGCGCTGCCGCCTATATAGGGATGCCAAGCCCGAGGGTCAAAACCACAAGCGCATTCTAGCCGTTTTGCGTCGTCAGGTCACTGTCCAATCAGGGACCGCCTGATCACATCTTGCTGCCGCCAGTCCTCCAACCCCTGATGGATTCCCAGTGCCATTTTAGCGCGCCAGTCAGGATTTTTGATGTTTTTCAGGTCTCTGGGGCTGGAAAGAAACCCAAGCTCGACGAGAACAGACGGAATATCCGCCGCCTTCAGCACCGAAAACGATGCGGTGCGCAGCGGTTTGCGATTCATCGGCCCGCCCTGTTGCGCCATCCCATTGGCAATCGCGCCTGCAAGCGATGTTGTGCGGGGTTTGGTCTCCTGCCGCGCCATATCCAGCAGCACATCGGTGACCTGATCATCGGCCCCGTTCAGATCGACCCCAGACAAAAGATCACCCCGATCATGGCGCTCGGCCAGTTTGACGCTGGCCACGTCCGAGGCATCCTCGGACAAGGTATAGACCGCCGCGCCGTGGGCCTGCCCGTCGGAGAGGGAATCGGCATGCAGCGAGATAAACACATCTGCACCCGCCCTGTGCGCCAGAGCGATACGACGCTCGAGCGAGACGAACTGATCCTCTACCCGCGTCAGCACCACTTCGTAACCACCTGACCTTAATAGTAATTCACGTAGTTCACGCGCGAAGGTCAGCATCATGGTTTTCTCGTCAATGCCACCGAATTCGGCGCCCGGGTCGATACCGCCATGGCCGGGGTCCAGCATCACCCGCATGACCTGCGCCACATTGCGCGGGACCTCAGACGTGGTGACGGCGGGTTCTGGAAGATCCCAGCCGTGGTTCCGCGGCACGCCAGCGGACGCGTTGAACGTGTCAAAATCGGTACCGACCAATTGAAGGGTCAACAGCGCCGCGCCCGAGGCCTCATCCAAACGCAACTCGGCCGTGTCCACCGCCATTGGCGCGCCCAGTTCCAGCACCATACGGGACCAGCCGGGGACATAGGCCCCGAACTGCACGCCACTGATCCGGTCGGTTTGTAGGAAGTCGTCGGCGTTGAGGCCGGTCCAGTCGACCTCCTGAAAGTCGAGAACCATGCGGTAGGGATCGCGCAGCGTGAAGATGCGGTACGGCACACCCTGACTAACGCCAAGATCGACCTGAACCGCCGTGCGACCAGAATCGATGATGCGGCTTTGGCCCGGCTGCACGCGCGCCAACGCAGTGAAGTCCTGCGCCAATGCGGCACCGGACAGCGCCCAGATCAACGCGATGCAAAAGAAAATCCTGCTCATGGCCTCAAGTTTTCCCGAGATCGTTTGAGCGTGACCCTAGCGCATCCGCCCCCTCTTGTGAACGCTTTACACCGGCTGCAACGCGCCGCGTTCGGCCATGAAGCTGCGCATACGCTCTAGCCCGTCCTGAATATCGGCAGTGGCCCTTGCGTAGGAGAATCGCAGGGTCGTATGTCCGCGCTCAGGATCGAAGTCCAAACCTGGCGTGACGGCGACACCGGCCTTTTCCAGAATCTCGGCTGCAAAGGCGCGGCTGTCATCTGTCAGGTCAGAGACATCGGCATAGACGTAGAACGCCCCGTCAGGTGGCGCGATATTCGTGAAACCGGCCTTGGGCAGCCCTTCGAGCATCAGCTCGCGGTTGCGGCGGTAAACATCGAGATTGGCCTGCAGCTCTTCCTCGCAATCCATCGCGGCCAACGCGGCCACCTGGCTGGCATGGGGAGCGCAGATGAACATGTTCTGGGCGATCCGTTCAACCACGCGGACCTGGTCCTCGGGTACGACCATCCAACCGACGCGCCAACCGGTCATCGAGAAATACTTCGAGAAGGAATTGATCACATAGCAATCATCCGTCAGCTCCAGCGCAGTGACGGCTTTAGCCTCATATTCCAGCCCATGGTAGATTTCGTCACTGATGAACGAGGCACCCTGCCCCTGTGCCGCGTTGATCAACGCGCCCATCGACGCGTGATCCAACATAGTGCCGGTTGGATTAGCGGGGGATGCGACCATCAGGCCCTGAAGATCAAGCCCGGAAAAATCCGAAGGCACCGGTTGCAGCCGATTCTCGGGCAAAGTCGGCAGGTCGACGGGCACGAACCCAAGAGCTTTGAGGATCTGACGGTAGGACGGATAGCCCGGCGCGCCGATGCCCACACGATCCCCGCTGTCGAACAGCGCGGTAAAGGCCAGCAAGAACCCGCCGGAAGACCCCGGTGTTACCACGACCCGTTCGGGGTTCAGATCGACACTGTACCACTCGCCATACATCTGCGCGATCCGCTGGCGCAGAGTGGGCAGCCCAAGCGCGACGGTATAACCCAACGGGCCTTGCTCCATAGCCTTGGCGAGGGCTTCGGTCGCTCCTTTCGGGGCGCCGGTTCCGGGCTGGCCGACCTCCATATGAATGATGTGGCGTCCGGCCTCTTCGGCTTTGCGCGCGGCCTCCATCACGTCCATCACAATAAACGGATCGACCCCGGACCGGGTTGAGTTTCTCATGCCCATCTCCCATGTTGCAGCCATGGCTTTTGAACGCGTATCCCGGCTGGCGTCAATCCCAGCCCTGATACTTGCGGCTGTCCTCTGGCTGACGGCGGCAGCGCAGAGCCACGCCCAAAGCCTGATCCGCGATCCCGATATCGAGTTCGGCCTGCGCGAACTGGCCTTTCCGGTGCTGCGCGCAGCCGGCCTAAGCACCAATCAGGTGCGTATTCTGGTGGTCAACGACAACACCTTCAACGCCTTCGTGATCGACTACAACGCGATCTACCTGAACTACGGCCTGATCCTGTCGGTAGACAGCCCCGAAATGCTGCAAGCCGTCATCGCCCACGAGGCCGCCCATATCGCCAACGGTCACTTAGCCCGCCGTCACCAAAACCTGCAGGACGCGCAGCGCAAGGCGAGCCTTGGCACGGCGCTTGCTCTGATCGCAGCCGCAGCGGGCGGAGGGGAAGCCGCTGCGGGGATTGCGGCCGGTACGCAAGGCGCGGCCATTCGCGGCTTTCTGGGGCACACGCGGGCTGAGGAAGCCTCAGCCGATCGCAGCGCGGCCAGCTATCTGCGGTGGGCCGGCATCTCACCCAAGGGCATGGTCGCGATCCACCGCAAATTCGCAGGGCAGGAATTGCTGAGCACGGCCAATCAGGACCCCTATATGCGCTCGCACCCCACCAGCCGGGATCGCCTGCGCGCGGCTGAGGCGTTTCTGGACGAGTTCGGCGATCAGACCCAACCCAATGAAACCGCCGACTATTGGTTTGCACGGGTGAAGGGCAAGCTCTCGGCCTTTCTGCGCTCTCCGAGCTGGACAATGCGCCGCGCGAAAGAGGAAACGGCTTACGACATCAGAATGATGCGCGAGGCGTCGGCCCATCACCAGAACCGCGATCTGGCCCGTGCGCGCGCAGCGATAGATGAAGCCTTGAGAATTCGGCCCGAGGATCCCTTCTACTATGAACTGAAAGGGCAAATCCTACTGGAAAACAGGCAATTGTCCGCGGCTGTTAATGCATACTCCCAAGCGGTTGAAATGGCACCTCACGATGCGTTGATCCTTGCCGGATACGGACGGGCGCTGCTTCTACAAGGCCAGACCGACAAGGCGCTGGAGGCGCTAGAAAAAGCCCGCGCCCGCGACTACCGCAACGCGCGGCTGATGCGGGATTTAGGAGTGGCCTATTCCAAGGTTGGCAATAACGGGATGGCCTCGACCGTCACCGCAGAACGATACGCCTTGCAGGGCCGATTGGCTGATGCAGGCATTCACGCAAGACGGGCCATCGGGCAACTTCCCGAAGGCTCACCGGGTTGGCAAAGGGCACAAGATGTGTTGATTGCCTCGAAACGCGCAGAGAAAGCGAAAAGGAAACGCAAATGATCCTGAAACATGCAGCCCCCGCCCTTTTGGGGCTTTCCCTGATATCGACTTCGGCGCAGGCGCTGGACCTCAATGCGCTCAGCGATGCCGAAAAGGCCGAGTTCGGAGCACAGGTGCGCGAGTATCTGCTGGAGAACCCCGAAGTGATCATCGAGGCGATCACCATTCTGGAGGAGCGCAACGCAGCGACCCAGGAACAAGCCGACCGCGATCTGGTCGCTTCGAACGCGGATGAGCTGTTCAATGACGGCTATAGCTGGGTGGGCGGCAATCCGGATGGCGACATCACCCTGGTCGAGTTCATGGACTACCGTTGCGGCTATTGCCGCCGCGCCGTGCCCGAGGTGGCCAGCCTGTTGGCCGAAGACGGCAATATCCGTCTTGTGATCAAAGAGTTCCCGATTCTTGGCGATGCCTCGGTTCTGTCCTCGCGTTTTGCCGTGGCGACCAAACATGTCGCCGGGGATGGCGCCTATAAACAGGTCCACGACGCCCTTATGGAATTCAGCGGAGAACCCAGCGAAGTGACCCTGCGCCGTATCTCAGACGGGCTTGGGCTGGATAGCGACGCCATCATCGCCGCGATGGACAGCAACCAGGTCACCGAAGAGATCACCCGCACCCGAGAGTTGGCACAACGGATGCAGATCACCGGCACGCCCTCGTTCGTTTTGGGCACCGAAATGCTGCGCGGCTTCCTGCCTGCAGATCAGATGCAGCAGATCGCAGACGGCGTGCGAGCTGAACAGGGGTAAATCGTTGGGGCGGCCTTGCCGCCCCATACGAACGGGCGCGCCGTCTCAGGAAGCATAAAAGATCTCAGTGCACTGGTGCCGCAAAAGACTGCTTTGAGGCCAAAGCACACAAAACGTCATGTTGCGTCAGAACGGTGCGCCCCGTTCGTGTCCGACAGTACATTTGTTTCGGTAGTGAGCGCATTGTTCCCGAGGCCTTCATACATTCAATATTAAAGATACATTTCGCTGGACGTTTCGAACAGACTCGTCAATTAATAGTCTCGGCAGGTTCGCGATGCTGAGCAGTCTGTCAAATTGGGCGTGCGGAAGGGAACACAATGCTACGCAGAAACGTACTAACGACGCTTGCCTCGGTTTTGCTAGTCTCGGCATGCGGAACTACACCGCCGTCCACGAATACTGCTGCAGGCGTGCCTGGACGAACAATTCCGCAACCGCAAGCGGGTCAAGGTCTGATCGTCTTTTTCCGACCGAGTAGTGCGGCAGGTAGTGCGCTCAGGCTACCACTCACATTAAACGGGAATTCTGTTGGAAACCTAGCGAATGGATCGGTGATCACGCAGAACGTTTCCCCAGGGCAATACACAATCGTGGCCACGGCGCCTTCCGTATCAGGCACTTCTCAAATCAACACAAACGTGGCTGCAGGGCAAACCGTGTTCATTAAGGGTGAAACCCTTTGGGGCTGGCCCGCTGGACGCGCAAGCGTCGCAATCGTTGGTGAGGAGCAGGCAAGAGGCGAAATTGCAAGAATGTAAATCGCTTAGCCCAAGGCGTTTGCCCGCATTGTCAGGTTTTCCGGGGTAACGCTCTGTATCATTTGCTTTGTCCGCAGACCGGCCCAATCGAACTCAGCGCGTCACGTTTGTATTCTGCTGACGCTACTCCGCCGCATCCAGTTCAGAGGCCTTTTTCTCGACCTCTTCCACGATATGATCGATCATCTGATCATTCGACATCTTATGGCTGGCTTTACCCGCCAGATAGACCATGCCCGACCCTGCTCCGCCGCCCGTGAAGCCAACATCGGTCATCAGCGCCTCGCCTGGTCCGTTGACCACGCAACCGATGATCGACAGGGACATCGGTGTTTTGATGTGTTCCAGGCGGTGCTCCAGCGCCTCGACGGTTTTGATCACGTCGAATCCCTGACGCGCGCAGGAGGGGCATGAGATGATGTTGACCCCGCGGTGGCGCAGGCCCAGGGATTTCAGGATTTCAAAACCAACCTTGACCTCTTCGACCGGGTCGGCGGACAGGCTGACGCGGATCGTATCTCCGATCCCCATCCACAGCAGGTTACCTAGCCCGATGGCGGATTTGATGGTGCCGCTGACCAACCCTCCGGCCTCGGTGATGCCAAGGTGTATGGGGGCATCCGTGGCCTCAGCAATGCCCTGATAGGCTGCAGCCGACAGGAACACATCGCTGGCCTTCACGCTGATCTTGAATTCGTGGAAATCATTGTCCTGCAGAATGCGGATATGTTCCAACCCGCTCTCGACCATCGCTTCGGGACAGGGTTCGCCATATTTCTCAAGCAGGTGCCGCTCTAACGAGCCTGCATTCACTCCGATCCGGATCGAGCAGTTGTGGTCCCTTGCGGCCTTGATGACCTCTTTCACGCGTTGTTCGTTGCCGATATTGCCCGGATTGATCCGCAGACAGGCCGCGCCGGCCTCAGCCGCTTCAATGCCACGGCGGTAGTGAAAGTGAATGTCGGCCACGATGGGAACCGGGCTTTCGCGCACAATCTCTTTCAGCGCCTTGGCCGAGTCCTCATCCGGGACAGAGACCCGCACGATATCGGCCCCGGCCTCAGCCGCCGCCTGAACCTGCGCGACCGTTGCCGCCACATCAGTGGTCAGGGTGTTGGTCATGGTTTGCACTGCGATCGGAGCATCACCTCCGACCGGCACGGTGCCGACCATGATCTGACGGGATTTGCGGCGGTAGATATCGCGCCAGGGACGTACGTGGTTGAGCGACATGAAGAGAGGTCCGCATCTGCCTAGGTTGCCTCATAGATAGTTCGGCAACCGCAGTTGAGCAATGGCAAGACTATTCGGCAGGCTCGTCCACTGCTTGCGTCTGAAGCTCGGCCACCAATTGCTTGAGGGCACTGTTTTGCTCCGCCTCAAGATCGGCGACGGCATAAGTCTCAGCCACTGCGTCCTTGGACAGGACAACGCCCTTCGCGACAGTGCCCGGCGCACCGACAGGTCCGAAATGTTCACCATTCATCGAAAAGAACACAGAACCCGACGCCCCTGCCCGCAAGAGCGGAGGTTCTTCGGTCAGGGGCACTTCGAACACGCTGCCCTGTTCTACGGTGCCCAGCGTGCCTTCGAAGATCACGCTGCCATCGGCGGCTGTGACGCGCATCCAAGCAGGGTTCACGGCGACAATCTTCAACGTCGTATCCAGCTGCTCGACCACCTGCGGCAAGGCCGGGCGTTCAACCGTGTGCAATTCGGCCACCTGAACCTCGGGCAGTTCCGGCGGGCGGAATGTGCCAACGGTCCGCGGGTCAAGCGTGGAAATCGGAGCATCCCGTGCGACCATCACCGGAACATCCAGCGCTTGCGGGCGATAGAGGCGATCCAGTGCTTCGGTCGAGGCAGTCTCGACGGTGTCAGTGCTACGCGCCGCATCAAGGGGGTCGAGATCCGACAGAACCACGGGGGCTTGCTCAACCGGGCTGACCTGCACCTGCTGGATTTTGTTCAACACGGCCCAGCCGCCATAGCCAATACCGCCGATGACGGCCAGCAAGACTAGGGACGAGCCAATAGCGCGCGGTTCAACCCGACTGACAAAAGATTCTTTGCCGGGGATATATGGCGTGTTCGGAGACACAAACGGATCCCGCCCCATCGGGCCACGGGCCGGAAGATCTCCGGTCGGTTTGCGCACGACCGAGGCTTCGGCGGACATGCCATGCGCGACCTCAAAGCCGCTTTCCTTGCAAAAGGCGGCAAAGGTCTCATCCGGGTTCATGCCCAGATACCGTGCGTAAGAACGCACATACCCGGCGATGAAGCCGGGTGTATCGAACGCATCAGGATCGGCGTTTTCGATGGCAGCGATGTAGTTGGCTTTGATCCGCAGTTCGCGCTGAACATCCAGAAGGGATTTGCCCATGGTGGCGCGTTCGCCGCGCATCTGATCACCAAGCCGTACTTCGTAGTCGTCAAACCCCTTCGGTCTGACTTCTAAACCTTCTTCGGAATCGCGCTGTGATCTGCGCCCAATCATTCCTGCCGCCCCATTTTGCCCGTCGCGTGTTTCACGCTAATGGCGAATCGTCCCCATAACGATTCGTCCACTTATTTTGTTAGCGTAAGCTTAACACGCGGCAAACACGTTGCACACTTTAGCGTGAGGTTAACCGGCAAGTTCGGCGCGATTTAGCGCACAATGTGACCAAAGTTCGTCCATCGCCTGAACCAGACGGTTCATCTCATCTGGTCCATGGACCGGAGATGGGGTGAAGCGCAGGCGCTCTGTACCACGTGGAACCGTCGGGAAATTGATCGGCTGCACATAGATACCGTGATCGTCCAGCAACCGGTCGCTCAGGATTTTGGTATGGACTGGGTTACCGACGATAACAGGCACGATGTGGCTGCCATGGTCGATCAGCGGCAGGCCCAAGCCTTTCAGGCGTAGCTTCAGGATTTTGGCCTGTGTCTGATGCTGCTCGCGCAGTTCCGGCGTCACTTTCAAATGCGCGACCGAGGCCGCAGCACCAGCCGCAACAGCGGGCGGCAGAGACGTGGTGAAGATGAAGCCCGGCGCGTAGGAACGCACAGCGTCGCACATCTTTTCGCTGGCGGCGATATAGCCACCCATCACGCCATAGGCTTTGGCCAGAGTGCCATTGATGATGTCGATGCGATGCGCCAGACGATCACGTTCCGTCACACCACCACCGCGCGGGCCGTACATGCCAACCGCATGGACTTCGTCAATATACGTCAAGGCACCGAATTCACCAGCCAGATCGCAAATCTCTTCGATCGGGCCAAAGTCACCGTCCATGGAGTAGACCGACTCAAAGGCGATCAGCTTGGGGGCTTTGGGGTCGTCTGCCTCAAGCAGTTCGCGCAGGTGGGCGACGTCATTGTGGCGGAAGATGCGCTTGGCGCCGCCATTGCGCCGCACGCCTTCGATCATCGAGGCATGGTTCAGCGCGTCCGAATATATGATCAGACCGGGGAACAGTTTCGGCAAGGTCGAAAGCGTCGCGTCATTGGCGATATAGGCGCTGGTGAACAGCAGGGCGGACTCTTTGCCGTGCAGATCGGCCAGCTCGGCCTCAAGACGCTTGTGATAAACAGTCGTGCCCGAGATGTTGCGCGTCCCGCCCGAGCCGGCACCGGCCGCATCGACGGCTTCATGCATTGCGTTCAGGACAACCGGGTGCTGGCCCATGCCAAGGTAGTCATTGCCGCACCACACAGTAATGTTCTGTTGCGTACCATCGGGACGGGTCCGAACGGCATGCGGGAAGTGCCCGTTGCGGCGTTCGATATCGATAAAGGTCCGGTAACGTCCTTCGTCATGCAGCCTGGCAATCGCTGAATCGAGCTGAGCAGTATAGTCCAACGGACCCTCCTTGATCGCCTCGGGCAAACCCCTCACCCAAAGCCTGTATTCCGCCACCCGAAAGGGCATCACCCCTAAAGCAGCTTTGTGTTCGCACGTTCGACATTATTAAAGCCGCTCGTTAGAACCCAACTTTGATTTGCATCAAATATAAGCTTCATAGCCGCGCAGCAAGTAAACTTACGTCTAAAAGACGCGGGGAAACGACGCAGGTACAGAAGCTTAACTTCAGCCGTTCACTACGGGGCAGTACTGCGCACTCTGCTCTGGACGGCAGCGCCAACACTGATAGGGTTCGCGCAAATCATTCTCTAGCAGGAGCCCTGTTATGTCGCTAGACGCCGTGCTGAGCCGGATCGACTCTGATCTGCAAACCTCGATCGACCGCCTGATGGAGCTGTTGCGCATCCAATCGATCTCAACCGATCCCGCCTACAAAGCGGAGGTCGACAAGGCCGCCGACTGGCTGGTCTCGGACCTGCAGAGCATTGGGATTGCAGCAGAAAAGCGCGAAACACCCGGTCACCCTATGGTCGTGGGTCATGTGGGTGAGGGCAGCGAAGGCCCGCATGTGCTGTTCTACGGGCATTATGATGTGCAACCCGTCGATCCGCTGAACCTGTGGAACCGCGATCCGTTCGATCCCGCCATCGAGGAGACCGAAAATGGACCCGTCATTCGAGGCCGTGGTTCATCCGACGACAAGGGCCAGCTGATGACCTTTGTCGAGGCCTGCCGTGCCTGGAAAGCCGTCCACGGCACCCTGCCCTGCCGCATCACCTTTTTCTTCGAAGGTGAAGAGGAATCAGGCTCGCCCTCGCTGGTTCCGTTCCTCGAAGCGAACAAAGACGAATTGCAGGCCGATCTGGCCCTTGTTTGCGACACCTCAATGGTGTCACGCGGAGTGCCTTCCATCGCGTCGCAACTGCGCGGCATGCTGAAGGATGAGTTCACCATCATCGGCCCCCGCATCGACCTGCATTCCGGCCACTACGGCGGCCCCGGTCTGAACCCGCTGCGCGAATTGTCCAAGATCGTGGCTTCCTTCTATGACGACGAGACCGGGCGCGTCGCTGTTGAAGGTTTCTACGAGGGCGTTCACGAGGTCCCGGCAGATCAGCTGCGCCAGTGGGAGAACTGCGGCTTCGACGAAGCCGAATATCTGAACTCGGTGGGCTACAGCCAACCGCATGGCGAAAAAGGCTATTCCACGCTGGAACAGCAATGGGCACGCCCCACGCTTGAGGTCAACGGTCTTTGGGGAGGCTACAACGGCGCCGGATCAAAAACGGTGATCCCATCAGAGGCCCACTGCAAAATCACCTGCCGCTTAGTCGGTGACATGGACCCCGACGCATTGCGCGAGAAAATCCGCAAGCACGTAGAAGAACGCCTGTCGCCGGACGCCAAAGTTGTCTGGGACAATGACCTCGAAGGGTCCCCAGCCTCGGTCATGAATCTCGATCGCCCTGAATTCGAAGCGGCACGTGCTGCGCTGTCTGACGAATGGGGCCGCGAAGCCGTGTTCACCGGAATGGGCGGCTCAATCCCGGTCGTTGGTTACTTCGACACCGTTCTGGGCCTGGATTCGATGTTGGTCGGCTACGCCAATGACGACGATGCCATCCACTCTCCGAATGAGAAATACGATGTCAAAAGCTTCCATAAGGGCATCCGCTCTTGGGCCCGCATTCTGGATGCTTTGAATTCGTAGCAGTTTTTTGCGAGGCTCTGCCTCGCGCTCCGAGGTATTTTCGGTCAGATGAAGAACGGATCCCATGCTTCATCTGGCTGTAATTTTCCCGGAGGAGTCGCGGCTTGCCGCGGCGGGGGCAGAGCCCCCTAACCCTTTACATATGGATCACGCGATCATACGCATCCAGAACACTTTCATGCATCATTTCTGACAGTGTCGGATGCGGGAAGACGGTGTTCATCAGGTCTTCTTCCGTCGTCTCCAATTGACGACCGACCACGTAGCCCTGAATCATCTCGGTCACTTCTGCGCCAATCATATGTGCGCCCAGCAGCTCACCGGTCTTGGCGTCGAAGATCGTTTTGATCATGCCCTCAGGTTCTCCTAGCGCAATCGCCTTACCGTTCCCGATGAAGGGGAAGCGGCCGACCTTGATGTCGTAGCCAAGCTCTTTAGCTTTGGCTTCGGTATAGCCGACCGAGGCCACTTGTGGGTGACAGTAGGTGCAACCTGCGATGCTCTCGGGTTTGACCGGATGCGCGTGTTTGCCTGCGATCAGGTCTGCTACCATGACGCCTTCGTGGCTGGCTTTATGAGCCAACCAAGGCGCGCCGGCGATATCGCCAATCGCATAGAGACCATCAACGCCGGTGCGGCAGAACTCATCCGTCACAACATGAGTACGGTCGATTTTCACGCCGAGTGCTTCCAGTCCCAGATTCTCGACATTGCCGACAATGCCAACGGCCGAGATTACCGTATCGAACTCGTGCTTCTCGACCTTACCTTTGACCTCGATATGCGCGGTAACCTTACCCTTGCCGCGATCAAGCTGCTTGACCATCGCTTTTTCCATGATGGTCATGCCTTGCTTGGTGAAGGCTTTCTTCGCGAAGGCGCTGATTTCAGCGTCTTCAACCGGAAGCACGCGGTCCATCACCTCAACCACGGTCGTATCCGCGCCCAGCGTGTTGTAGAAGCTGGCGAATTCGATCCCGATGGCGCCCGAACCGATGACAAGCAGTTTCTTCGGCATCCGCGGCGGCTGCAGTGCGTGTTTGTAGGTCCAGACCAGATCGCCATCTGCTTCCAACCCTGGAAGCTCACGCGCACGTGCGCCGGTGGCGAGGACGATGTTCTTGGCGGTCAGCTCTTCGGTGCCCTTCTCGGTTTTGACTGAGACTTTGCCTTTTGCGGTAATCGTCGCCTCGCCCATCACGACACTGACTTTGTTCTTCTTGAGCAAGTGGCCGATCCCACCCGACAACTGGCCGGCAACGCCACGTGAGCGTTTGACCACCGCGTCCAGATCGTAACCGAACTTGTCCGCCGTCAGACCAAAGTCCTTTGCGCGCTCCATCAGGTGGAAGACTTCTGAGGAGCGCAGCATTGCCTTGGTGGGAATGCAGCCCCAGTTCAGACAGATGCCGCCCAGATGCTCTCGCTCGACCACGACGGTCTTGAGGCCCAACTGCGCCGCGCGGATTGCGGCCACATAGCCGCCCGGACCAGCACCGATTACGATCAGATCAAAAGATTTTTCAGCCATGTGTCCCTCTCGGCCCAGGTCGGTTTTAAATTTAGTTTAGCATTAAACTATTTTTCACAGCGCATCAATATAGACATACCGCGACAAAAGCGACGTCGGTATGTTATGGTCGATACGTGCAGTTTTCAGCCTATACCCAAGCTTTTTCAAAGGCTAGAAAAGAACAGTCGGGGCCTCCACCCGTCTTATATTCACAAAGCATTCGAAAGACTTATCATGGCCAAGACCCTCAAAGACCTTCTCCTTGCACTTCTGAATGCAACGCTGATCCTTGTCGCGCTTTGCCTGTTTTTGGGATGGAAACTGGCTTCGACCGTCGAGGACGTCACCTCGGTCCTGTCGGAAAAGCTGCAACTTGTCGCCCCGTTGCGGGACGAGGCGCAGGGTATTCGCGAGCAGCTTTCCGGACTGCGCAGTGATTTGGCCCGAATTCAAGAGGACGGTCTGGTGAGCAACACCGTTGTTTCACTGCGAATGTCCAATACGCTGGATAAGCTGGAAACGATAGAAACCAAACTGCAGACTGTTCAGACCCGGTTTGCAGAGTTGGCGGAATCACCTGACCAATTAATTGACCATGCAATTGAGACCTCGGCCGACGTGGTAGCCGACCGGATCATTGCTATTCGTGGATGCGGGCCTGAAGGTTAACCGGCTGCCTGCAACTCACGCACAGTGGCGCCGTAGCCGCCCATGTCGACATAGGCGGTCTCATGCACGGTTGGGGTGCGTGACAGGGCCTCATTCCGATAAGGGAAGCGTCCGAATTTCCGGATCACCTCACGATGCGCTCGTGCGTGCAGCAGGTTGCTGGAATCCTCGCTGCTGAGGTTCTGGCAGATCAGACGCACGCAGCGTTCCTGATCACACAGGTTTTCGGAATGCATCATCGGCAAATAAAAGAACTGCCGCGCGGGTTCGTCGATTTTCATATCCCAGCCCTTGTCCACCGCGCATTTCGCAGCGGCCAGAGCCGCCCGATCCGACGAAAAGGCCCGTGCCTCACCCCGGAACATGTTGCGCGGGAATTGGTCTGTTAGGATGATATAGGCCAGCGACCCGCTGGGATATGTCAGCCAGAGCGAAAACTTGCCCTCTGCCGCGGCTTCCCAAGTGGTCAGGAAATGGTCGCGGATCTGCTGATCCAGCGCGTCGTCCTGCATGTACCACCCCTTGGGGCCGACCTCATCCAACCAAAAACTCAATACGTCTTCAGGACCAACCATTGCCCTTAACTCCGTGTGTTGCCCTCCCCAGGGACGTAAGGTCATTTAAGGCTGTTTTACAGATTTGTAACAGTAAAATATTACTACATTTCGGACATATTTAGGCGTTAGCGGAAACATCTTGTGCGTCTTCCTCGGCCTCGGCGGCTTCGATGGCCACTTCCTGGGCCACCTCAAGCGCAACGGGGGATGCGGACGGGTACAGAGGCGACATGGTGCCGGTTTCGTCGACTGGGATCGCCGCGCGCTGCGTCATGCGATACATTGCGTAGCCAGCCATCGCGAACAGCAACGCCGCGATGAACAGGAAAAAGCCCGGAGGTCCAAAGATCCCGTCCCCCATCAACCAACCTGTAATCAGCGGGCCAGCAATCGCGCCCAATCCGTTGATGAAAAGCAAACCCCCAGATGCAGCGGCCATGTCTTCGCGATCCAGAAAATCGTTCGTATGGGCGATCAGCAGGGAATAGAGCGGGTTTGACATACCGCCAATAAAGAAAGCGGTAACCAGAAGGATCGGGAAATTCACGCCGAATAGCATGCCAGCAACGGCGCTGGCACCACCTATGGCTGCCGCCAGCAGGATCAGGAAACGCCGATCCATTCGGTCCGAGAACCATCCCAGCGGGTATTGCAGCACGATGGCGCCGATGTAGAAGGCGGCCACGAAGGTCGAAATCTCGATCAGGCTCAGCCCAGCACGCGCGCCATAGACCGCCGCCATGCCGAACTGCGCCGAGAACACTCCACCCAACAGGAACATGCCCACACAGCCCAAGGGGGATTTGCCCATCAGCTCGCGCAGGGTCATGGGTTTGGTGGTGTCGAATGCAGGGGTCGGAGAAATCGACAAAAGGATCGGCGCGAACGAGACAGAAACGAGGATCGAAGCGATCACAAACGTCTCATACCCAGCCGGATCGCCCAGCAAGACCAATCCCTGAGCCGAAATGATCCCCAGCATCTGCACAATCATATAAAGCGACAGCGCCTGCCCCCGGTTCTCGTTACTGGCCGCGTTGTTCAGCCAGCTTTCAGCGGTCACATAAACGCCCGAGAAACAGAAGCCGATCACGGCACGCCCCAGGAACCACGCGATCGGGTCGGTCAGCATCGGATACATGATCATGACCGCGGAAATGAACGAGGCCAGGGCTGCGAAGACACGCACATGGCCGACCCTACGGATCATCTCGGGCGCAAGGCGCGATCCGCCCAGAAACCCCATGAAATAGGCCGACATCACAAAGGACATCTCGAGGGTCGAGAAGCCTTCGATTTCACCGCGAACACCCAGAATCGTGCCTTGCAGGCCGTTGCCGACCATCAGCAAACCCATGCCAAGAAGAAGCGCCCAAGCGGTGGACAGAACCTGAATCATTTGGGCCTCCGGGATGTGCCAAGCTGAATTGCGAGTCGTTATGTGATCAAAACAAATACAGATCGCGCCTGTCTACGACATTCCCTGTCTGACAGTGTCGCGGCTGAGGGTTTTAGGGGATTAGAAGGGATGAATCCCCATACGAGAAGAAGCGATATTTCTGTTCAATCGCATGGGCATAGACGGACCGCATACGCTCTTGCCCCATCAGGGCCGAAACCAGCATTAGCAGGGTCGACTTGGGCAGGTGGAAGTTGGTCATCAATGCGTCCGTTACATGGAACTGAAAGCCCGGATAAATGAAGATGTCGGTTTCCCCTTCCCAAGGCGCGATCTGCCCACTGCGCGCGGCACTTTCGATCAGGCGCAGGGCGGTGGTGCCGACCGGGACCACCCGCCCCCCCTCCGCCTTGGTGGCGCGGATCTCATCAGCGGCCTGCTGGCTGACCCGGCCCCACTCGGCATGCATCTTGTGGGTTGTCACGTCCTCGACCTTGACCGGCAAAAACGTGCCCGCGCCCACATGCAGGGTCACGTGGCTGAACTCCACCCCGCGCTCGGCCAGTGCCGCCATCAGCGCATCGTCAAAATGCAGCGACGCGGTTGGTGCGGCCACAGCGCCCGAGTTGCGCGCCCAGATGGTTTGGTAATCCGTCTTGTCCTGCTCATCCGCTGAACGTTTGGCGGCGATGTACGGTGGCAAAGGCATAGCACCGGCCTGTTCAAGGGCGGCGTCGAAATCCTCACCACTGAGGTTAAACTGGAGATAGGCTTGCCCGTCCTCGACCCGGTCCAGAGTCGCACTGAGATCGTCGGAGAACACGATCTCTTCGCCCGGTTTGACCTTTTTCAGCGGCTTGATCAGCGCGGTCCAGGACCCATCCGCCTGAGGCTCCAGCAACGTCGCCTCGATCGCGGCGGAAACCGGCCCCTGCGCGCTGTCGCGATGCCGCCGCCCGCTGAGCCTTGCCGGGATAACGCGCGTATCGTTCAACACAAGCCGATCGCCCGGGCGCAGCCAGTTGGGCAGATCGAACACATGGCTGTCCGAGATCGCCTCGCGCTCGGCCACCAGCAAACGTGCGGACGAGCGCGGGTTGGCGGGCCGGGTCGCAATCAGGTCTTCGGGCAGGTGGAAATCAAAATCGCTGAGTTTCATGGCCGCGCCATACAAGGCCACAAGAGATTCGGCCATATCCCCTAGCGGTCGCTTTTCGGGGCGCCGTAAGTACGCTTGGGTTCGTCAGGTTTGCGCGGTTGGGCGTTCGGCCCGTCTGAAACCGTCGGGGCTGGAGGACGCAGAAGGTTGCGCAGGAACAGCGGCGCAAGGCCCGACAGCGGGTTCACCGAGACCTTCGGGTCCGCCAACGGCCCGGTAAGAGAATAATTGAACCCGATGACCCCTTCGCCCTTTTTGGTAAAAACGCTGCCGACCGCATTCAGCAAATAGATCGGGGAAATGGCACCCCGCAGGTTCAGCGTCCCGGCCACCGTATTCACCGTTCCATCAAAAGACAGGCCCATGGAGGGGCCAACCGCACTGCCGCTGAGGATCTTGACCTCGGTTGGGGTGATCCGCATCCGGCTGTCGATAGACGAGAAAAAGATACCCTGCCCGGCCATTTCATCCAGCAGCCCGACCAGACTGATCGCGTTCAGCAACGCAGCCATCGCAGGCGCATCCTGAATGCGGGTACTCACGATGCTGAGGATCACATCATAGCTGCCTGCGGCCGCGACTGGCTCAAGCTGCACATCCAACGTTCCGCCCCTTGCTTGCGTCAGCAAACCCGCCGAGCGCAAGACGGCACCAGCATCGTTCGAGGTCAGCTCTACCGCGCTGCGCGCGCCACGCGGGGTGAGGCGCCCTTGCATGGCAGCTCCTCCGTTGACGCGGGCGTTGAAGGTGCCGTTGACCCCTCCGGTCGTTTGAAACGCGCCTTTGAAACCGGTCAGGGCCACGCCCTCGGTGACTTGCAGGCGGTCAAGCGTTACGTCGAGATTCGGGCCAGCGCCCGCCCCGTTGCCGCCACCCTCGGACCCGCCGAATGTAGCGCGGCCCAGGTTCAGCACCCCGCCAAGAACTCGAATGTCGGGTGCGGCATTACCCCGCCCGATCAGCTCGGCCGGTACAGCCAGCCAGTTGCCCAGATCGAAGGAACTGAAGGAAACACGGTCAAACTCTCCTTCTCGGAAGGTGATCGACGCCGCAGTCCGCAACCCCGCCGCCTGCAGGTTCAAGGCATCAACCTTCAACCCATCGCCCAGTGTTGCATCAGCAGTCAGCGTGCCGCTGGTCGACGCGGGCTTGCGCCATCCCAGCTCGGGGATGGCCAGCGTGACGCCCACCAGATCGGATGAGGCTGATAGTTGCGGCGGCGCGCCCGCACCGATGCCCAGCGTAAAATCAGCCGTGCCGGATCCGCTGAGGAAGCTTTGCGGCAACCCAGCCTTCAATTCGGCCATCAGACGTTGGGACAGTTCGATTTGCCCGGTCACGGTGCTGCGTTGCGCCGTTTCGCCATCAATCGGCTGCTGCCATTTGGCCTGCACGGGCACATCGCCGAACAGGCCCTGCCCTTCGATTTGCACTCCAGTCTGGTCTCCGGACAACTCCAGCATCGGTGCACTGACGGAAAATCCCGGTACCAGACGGTCGCTGCTCAGGTCTCCGAGCCTGCCCGCGAAGTGAAACTGCGTGTCCTGAAACTTGAGGCCCTTGATCAGCGGCAAGGACAACGTGCCCGTAAGCGCTACACTTCCCTCGGCCATATCGACCGGCAGCCCTGCCTTGCTGAGCAGGCTAAGCGGCGGGCGATCCAGAAGGGATAGCGCGGCAGTGACACCCCCCGTCGCATTTATCCGTGCAATACCCGGCGTATTTTTTTTGATTTCGGTATCGGGAATGATGAAGGACGTCCCCGACGCATCCACGGCCCCGCCTTGATCGGCCATCACCACACCCTGCTGTGCTGTTGCGGTAAAGCGGTCGTAAATCAGGCTGGCCTGCCCCTGCGCGCCTTCGACCGGTGGCAACGTCTTGGCAAACCGTATGGTGGCATCCTCGAACCCGAAATCCAGATAGATATCGGGTTTGTTGTCGGGCCGCAGACGCAGCGCGAAATCCATATCCGACAAGGCGCCTTTGGAGAGGTTCTTGGTCACCCATTCCCGCGGCTTCGGCGCAAGACGCTCGGGCCAATAATTTAGGACCTCTTCAGAGTCCATCTGGTTCAGATGCGCATCCAGATCGGCCGACCAGCCATCGGCCAGCCCGACCAGCAGACCCGAGGCCCGCACGCGGTGGCCGCCGTCCTCAATCGTCATCTGACCTACGCGCAGCCGGAAAGGGGCGAATTTCATCTGAACGTCCAGATCGGCCTTTTTCAGGTTCAGCGGCTCGGGGAACAGGTTGGCCGGGTTGACATTGATCCCCGTCAGGCTCCACTGCCCATCTAGACTGTCGAGCGTGCCGTTTTCCACCCCTTGCAGATAGGCTTTGCCTGCTGCCTGCACCGATCCCCAGGCGGAATCGATCGAGACCTCGTTGAAGTCCAGCTCCTGCCGGATGGGATCATAGGTGAAGTAGGTGCTCGCTGAGTCGAACGGGATGGCACGTGTCTCTGGATTCGGCTGCACCGCACCGGCGCCTAGATTGAGCGTCGCGAAAACAGGGCCGAAAGCTCCTGAGCCATCCACACTGCCTCGCACCGCGCCCGAGATCGGCGTTTTCAAAACCTGCAACCACGCCAATGCCGGGCTTTGGCCGTATATATCCTCGGCTGGAAGATCGGTGATCGTCACGCCAAAACGTGCCTCGGGCGTGCCCAGAATGCTGGTGTAATTGGCCTCGATCTGGCTGACAAAATCGCGCCCGGACAGGACCGAGAACCCGGTGGCCAGCCGCATGTCGTCGTCATTGCGGGTCAGCTGAATATGGCCGCCGTCTAGTACCCAGGACCTCCCCAACCGCAGATCGCGATAGTCCAGCGTGATCGCGTCCAACTGCACCGAGGTCAGCGCGGACAGGACCGGAGAAAGGAACACCTCATCCCCGGCCTCGATCAATTCGGCAAGGTTCGATGCGCTTTGCACGGGCGCGCTGCCAGTGCCCACCGTCAGGGTCAGCGCACCGTCCTCACCCCGGGTCAGGGCGATCTGTGCCCCGCTGAGTATGATCCGCTTGGGTCGCACATGACCGCGCAGCAAGGGCCGCATCGCCAGGCTGGCCCGCATATCCGACACTTGGGCGATCTGTTGTCCGGCCTGATCACTGATGGACACATCCGTCAGACGCAAACGGGGCCGCCAGCCTTCGTGAATGATAAAGCTGACATCCCCAAAGCGGATCTGGAGACCGCCCAGATTCTCCTCCAAACGCGCCTCAACGTGACTGCGTAGCCAAGCCGGGGCGTGCATACGCTGGCCCAACACCATAAACCCCGTGACCACAGCCAGAACGACCAGCAAAACAACGCCCCGCAACGTCCAGATGCCCGCCGACCGACGGCGCGAGCGGCGACGTTTCGGTTGGCCCGCCTCTTCGCTATTGTCCTGATCCTGCTGCACCAATTTGCGTTCCACGCCTTTCAACCCGTCCGCGTTGCCCTATGATATCGGGCAGCGTTTAAAAACCTTTAGCGGAGTTTCCAATGCCCGACGTTTCAGACATGGCCCCTGACTTCACCCTTCCCCGAGACGGCGGCGGTGAGGTATCCCTCGCGGATCTGCGCGGCAATGCCGTCGTTTTATATTTTTATCCCCGCGATGATACGCCGGGCTGCACCAAGGAATCCATCGGTTTTTCGGAGCAGCTTCAGGCCTTTGCCGATGCGGGCGCTCAGGTCTTCGGCATCTCGCGCGACAGCGTTGCCAAACATGACAAGTTCGTCGCCAAACACGACCTGACCACGCCTTTGCTGTCGGATGAAAACTCGACGGTCTGCGAGGATTACGGCGTCTGGGTCGAAAAAAACATGTATGGCCGCAAATCCATGGGCATCGAACGCTCGACCTTCCTGATCGACGCCGAGGGCCGTATCGCGCAGGTCTGGCGCAAGGTCAAAGTGCCGGGCCACGTGGACGCGGTACTTGAAGCCGTAAAGGCGATGTAGCCCCCCTCGACCCCGCGCGCCATCCGGTCTATCCCCGGCCTCGACACGACAAGGCGGAGCGTACCAGTGCCTAAAACACTGACCCAGATGGCAAGCGAGGTTCTGACAACAGCGGACGGGCGGGAGAAAACCGCCCTATCCAAACGCCATGCCGCCTCTTGGTTCGCGTTGCGCAAAGGCCAGGGTGACGCGATTGAAATCGGCACCGCCACCCCACCTTTGAATCCTGCACGCCCTGAAAAGCCCGAGTTGCTCTCACCCCGCGAAGTGCCAAAGCGCAAACCGGGGTCCGAGGCCGGACGCATCGCGCTGTTGCATGCTGTAGCGCATATCGAGTTGAACGCGGTGGATCTGCATTGGGACATCATTGCCCGCTTCGGTCACGTGCCCATGCCGATCGGTTTTTACGATGACTGGGTCAAATGTGCCGAAGAAGAATCGCGCCATTTCGAGATGGTCTGCGATTGTCTTGAACAGATGGGCAGCTTTTACGGCGCCCTACCCGCCCATGCAGGCATGTGGCGCGCCGCCGAAGACACCGCCGAGGATTTGATGGGCCGCCTTGCGGTGGTTCCCATGGTGCTGGAGGCACGCGGGTTGGACGTCACACCCGGCATGATCGATATCTTTCGCAAGGCAAAGGCGGAACAGGCCATCGCTGCACTCGAGGTGATCTATGCAGAAGAGGTCGGCCACGTCGCCTATGGTTCCAAGTGGTTCCATTTTCTTTGTGGACGCGAAAACGCCGACCCCAAGGACGTCTTCCACCAATTGGTTCGGCGCTATTTCCACGGCGCCTTGAAACCGCCCTTTAACGAAGAGAAGCGCGCCGAGGCAGGATTGCCGCCGGACTTCTACTGGCCGCTAACCGAGGACATGCCCGCGCCGGGTCAGGTCTCAGACTGAGGTTAAAGGTTAATTTCGGCAGGTTTTCGCCGATCCGTAGGGGGAAATCTGCACCTTCGACGACAAATTGGTCAACAAACTTGCCCGAATGCTGAGACCCTATTAAGCATCCCGTCCAAGGGACGGCTATTGCACCACGACCGGTCCCGATCTTGGGGATGAGAGGTAAGACGCGTGAGAACACGTCTGGCAATTAAATTTCACTCGCTGCTCGAACGGCATTTCCCGGAACGCCGGGTTTTTCTGAAATCTGACAAAGACACGCGGTACATCCGTCTCAGCTCGGAAACGCAGATCGCTGCGGTGGCCGGTGTGGCCGTAATGGTTGGCTGGACCGCTGTCGCCACTGCGATTCTGCTGATGGACAGCATCGGATCTGGCAACTTCCGCGAACAAGCCAAACGCGATCAGGCCACCTATCAAGAACGTCTCAACATCCTGTCCGCCGAGCGTGACGCCCGCGCGCAGGAAGCCTTGGCCGCGCAAGACCGGTTCAATGCTGCTCTGGCGCAGGTCTCGGCGATGCAGTCCGAGCTTTTGGCCTCGGAAAACCGTCGGCGCGAGTTGGAAACCGGAATCGAGGTGATCCAGACGACCCTGCGCGCCACGATGAAGCAACGCGAAGAGGCCCGTGGCGAGCTGGCGAAGCTGCAACAGGATGCGGATACAACGGACGCCTATGTCGTGGCCGCCTCGGCCCCGGCGCAGATGGAATTCATGACCGACGCTCTGACCCGCACCGCGGAAGAGCGAGATCAGATTGCAGCTGACGCGCGCGATGCGCTGGACCAGCGCGATGATCTGGAGCTGGAAATCCGACTGATGCAGGAACGCAGTGAAGAGATTTTCCGCCAATTGGAAGAGGCGATGGTGATCTCGGTCGAGCCTCTGGACAAGATGTTCCGCCAGGCGGGCATGCCCACGGACCGCATCATCGAAGAGGTGCGGCGCGGATATAGCGGTATGGGCGGTCCGCTGACCCCTTTATCCCTGAGCACCCGCGGCGAGGAGAGTGACATCTCCGCCGACGAGGTGCGCGCAAACCAGCTTCTACAACAAATGGATCAGTTGAACCTGTATCGTCTGGCGGCCGAAAAAGCGCCCTTTGCGAACCCGGTTCATTCCGCTGTGCGGTTTACCAGCGGCTACGGCTCGCGCCGCGACCCCAAAACGGGCGGACGCCGGATGCATAACGGTGTCGATTTCGCGGGCCCCCAAGGCACCGATATCTTTGCAACCGCAGATGGCGTGGTCACCCATGCCGGCTGGCAGTCCGGCTTTGGACGCCTTGTGAGGATCAAACACGCCTTCGGGATTGAGACACTTTACGCTCATAACACCAAGATCCGTGTGAAGGTCGGCCAAAGGGTCTCGCGCGGGGATCATATTGCTGATATGGGTAGCACCGGACGGTCCACCGGCACGCATTTGCACTATGAGGTGCGCGTGAACGGAAAACCTGTAAACCCAATGACTTACATCAAGGCTGCGAGAAATGTTTTCTAAGAGCAAAATCAACGAACCCGCATCCAAGGATTCTGAGGCGGCAAAACCTGCTGCTCCGGCGACTCCGGCGGCCCCTGCCCCTTCTGAACCCAAGGCCAGCACGGCGCCCAAGCCCAAGCCGCCCGCATCGGTCCTGTCTTCGGACCTGCATATCACAGGCAACATCAAGACAACCGGTGACATTCAGGTTGAAGGCACTGTCGAGGGCGACATCCGCGCGCATCTTCTGACCATCGGCGAAACCGCGACCATCAAAGGCGAAGTCACTGCAGACGACGTCGTGGTAAACGGCCGCATCGTAGGTCGCGTGCGTGGCCTGAAGGTTCGCCTGACGTCGACCGCACGGGTCGAAGGCGACATCATCCACAAGACAATCGCCATCGAAAGCGGCGCGCATTTCGAAGGCTCGGTTCAGCGTCAGGACGACCCCCTGAACCCTGGCCGGGGCGCAAAACCGGGTGCCAACCCGGCTGCGGAAGTCAAACAGTAAAGCAAATCCAACCCGGATTTTTGAAACGCCGCAGGCCATCCTGCGGCGTTTTCGATTCAACTGCAGGCGTTCCTCTGAATCCAGTTCCAAGCTTGAACTTATACGGCTAAACTCTGCCCATGTGGATGTTTTCTGCTCTTGTCGCAGCCGTCGCAGGCGCGTTTCTGTACTGGTCTTGGTCCAAGAAAAAGGCGCGCGCTGCTCTTCTAGCCGAGCCGCTCAGCGAAGACGACCGGCGTATCATCGCGGCACAAGTCCCCATCCTCCAACGCGTGCCATCCGACCTACGTGAGAAACTGGATGGCAAGATCAACCTGTTTCTGGAACAGGTGAGCTTTTATGGCTGCGACGGGCTCGAGGTCACCGATGAGATGCAACTCTCCATTGCCGCGCAAGCCTGTCTGCTCGTGGTGAACACGGATACCTGGTACGACAATCTGACAACCGTTCTGATCTACCCCAACGCCTTCAAGTCTCGGCAGCAACGACGCAGCGGCTATGTCGTGACCGAGAAAGAGATCATCCGAACCGGCGAAAGCTGGGACCGTGGGCCAGTGATCCTGTCATGGGCGCATAGCAAACAGGGCGCGATGAATGACCATGACGGGCACAACGTGGTGTTCCACGAGTTTGCGCATCAGATCGACGACCTGTCAGGTGGCACCAACGGTGTTCCGGTTCTTGCAAAAGGACAGAGCTATGCCGAGTGGGAACGTGTCTTCTTGACGGCCTATTCCGACCATGTCGCAGCAGTAGAGGCCGGGCATCGCACCGTCATCGACCCTTACGGTGCCGAAGGCCATGAGGAGTTCTTTGCCGTCTCGGTCGAGGTGTTTTTTGAGCGTCCTCACGCCCTGCAAAAGGCGGCACCTCATGTCTATGAACAGCTTGCCGCGCTGTTCAATCTCGATCCCGCGACATGGGGTGGCGTGCCTAACTGACGCGCAGGCCGTGAAAATTCCCCCAAACGCAAGTTTCACAAATCACGGTTTTTGAATTACTCTGGCCCTCATTGATTAACGGAGGACTATTCATGTCATCAAAACTCATGGCCGAATTCTTCGGCACGTTCTGGCTGGTTCTGGGGGGCTGCGGCAGCGCGGTTCTGGCTGCAGGGGTCGCTGATGTCGGCATAGGATGGCTTGGTGTATCCTTCGCCTTCGGCCTGACCGTTTTGACCATGGCTTATACGGTCGGCCATATCTCGGGCGGGCATTTCAACCCCGCGGTCAGCCTCGGCCTGATGATCGGAGGGCGCTTCCCCGCCAAAGACCTACTGCCTTATTGGGTCGCGCAGGTCTTGGGTGCAATTGCGGCAGCGGTGGTGCTGTATGTGATCGTCAGCGGCGCGCCGGGTTTTGAAGGTGTCGGTGGGTTTGCCTCAAACGGGTATGGCGAGGCGTCACCCGAAGGGTATTCCATGATGTCCGCGCTGGTGATCGAGATCGTGCTGACCGCGTTCTTCATCGTGATCATTCTGGGGGCCACCTCCAGCGGAGCGCCTGCGGGCTTTGCTCCGATTGCCATCGGTCTGGCCCTGACCCTGATCCACCTGATCTCAATCCCTGTCACCAACACGTCGGTTAACCCGGCACGGTCCACAGGCGTGGCCCTGTTTGCGGATGGCCCCGCCCTTGCACAGCTCTGGCTGTTCTGGGTCGCCCCGCTGATCGGGGGTGCCATCGGTGCATTGATCTGGAAAGCAATGGGCGACGACTGATCCAGGTCCCTAGCCCACAAGAGAACCCCGGCGCATGGCCTGCGCCGGGGTTTTTCATTACTCGGTCACAGTGACCTTTTTCATCGCGTCGGGCTGGCCGACAACGGCGCCGTTCTGACCAGCACCGCGTTTGATCGCATCAACTACGTCCATCCCGTCCGTGACCTGACCAACAACGGTGTACTGGCCATCCAGAAACGGTCCCGGCTCGAACATGATGAAGAATTGCGAGTTCGCGCTGTTGGGGTTCTGAGACCGCGCCATGCCGACCACACCGCGATCAAAGGTGATGTCCGAGAACTCGGCCGGCAAGTCAGGACGGTCCGAGCCACCACGACCTGCATTGGCAGCGTTGAAGCTGCCCTTGGTCTGGTTGCCGAACTGAACGTCTCCGGTCTGGGCCATGAACCCATCGATCACTCGGTGGAAGACGACGCCGTCATACTCACCTGCGTTGGCGAGCGCGGTGATCTGTTCCACGTGCTTGGGTGCGACATCTTCAAACAGGTCAACGGTGATGGTGCCATTGGCTTCACCCTCAACCTCGATCTGCAGCCCGGTGGCCAGCGCGGGGCTGGCCAACAGGACAAAAGCGGCGGCGAGCTTATGCATCTGCCGCTACCTTGACGCTGATCATGCGGTCCGGGCTCGCAGGCGGCTCGCCCCGTACAATAGCATCTACATGCTCCATCCCGTCGATCACGCGGCCGTAAACCGTGTACTGACCGTTCAGGAAGTGGTTATCTTTGAAGTTGATGAAAAACTGCGAGTTTGCCGAATCCGGGTTCTGCGAGCGCGCAGCGCCCAGAGTTCCACGGTCATGCGGCAGTTTCGAGAATTCCGCCGGAACGTTCGGCAGAGACGACCCGCCTGTGCCCGCCATGCGGATGTTGAACCCGTCTTCCATGTCGCCGTGCTGGACGTCGCCGGTCTGGGCCATGAAGCCGTCAATCACACGGTGGAAGGCCACGTTGTCATACTCACCCCCACGGGCCAGCTCTTTCATCCGGGCGCTGTGCAGAGGTGCCACGTCGGGCAGCAGCTCAATGACGACATTGCCGTCTTTCAGCTCGATGATGATTGTGTTTTCGGGATCCTTGATCTCGGCCATCTGGCCCTCCTGTCGTTTGTCTTGCGCAAATACCTATGCGCCAAGCGCCTGAATGCCAAGTGACGCATTGACCTGAGGGCAAAATGCAGGAAAAGAACCGCCCAAAGGGTATCAAAACACGAGGATTGCGCGATGGGCTGGAAAACACTGGACGATATGGACCTGAACGGCAAACGCGTGCTGGTGCGTGTGGATATCAACGTGCCGGTCGTTGACGGTGTTGTGACCGACGCCACCCGTATTCAGCGTATTGTTCCCACCGTGCAGCACATTCTGGCATCCGGTGGCAAACCCATCCTGCTGGCCCATTTCGGCCGTCCCGGCGGCGAACGTCGCGAAAGCCTGTCGCTGAACCAACTTGTCCCGACCTTGGAGTCTGCTTTTGGCGCGAAGGTCCTGTTCGCCGCCGATTGCGTGGGCACTGAGGCTGAACTGGCCGCAGACGCCCTGCAGCCTGGTCAGGTGCTTCTGCTGGAAAACACCCGTTTCCACGCGGCTGAAACCAAGAACGATCCCAATCTAGCCGCTGGCATGGCGCGTCTTGGCGATGTCTACTGCAATGACGCGTTCTCGGCCGCGCACCGCGCCCACAGCTCGACCGAGGCGCTGGCCCGTTTGCTGCCCGCCTGCGCCGGTCGCTTGATGCAGGCCGAGCTTGAGGCGTTGGAGGGCGCTCTGGGCGCACCCAAACGCCCGGTGACCGCTGTTGTTGGCGGCGCGAAAGTGTCGACCAAGCTGGAGCTGTTGGGCAACCTGATAGACAAGGTCGACTATCTGGTCATCGGCGGCGGTATGGCGAACACGTTCCTTGTCGCCAAGGGCGTTGATGTCGGAAAATCGCTGGCCGAAACCGCGATGAAAGACACCGCCGAAGAAATCCTGGCCAAGGCCGAAACTTCCGGCTGCACCATCGTGCTGCCCGTTGATGTGGTGGTCGCCGAGAAATTCGAAGCAAACGCCCAGCATCAGGTCCTGCCCGCCGATCAGTGCCCTGCAGAAAGCATGATCCTGGACGCTGGCCCCCAAAGTGTTTCCGCTATCACCGAGATCTTCGGCAAAAGCCAGACCCTGATCTGGAACGGTCCGCTCGGCGCGTTCGAGTTGGAGCCGTTTGACGCCGCCACAAACGCCGCCGCGCTCGAAGCCGCTGCGCTGACACGCGCGGGTCAGTTGATCTCGGTTGCAGGTGGCGGGGATACCGTTGCCGCGCTGAATGCTTCGGGCGCCGCCAAGGACTTCTCGTACATCTCGACCGCAGGCGGAGCCTTCCTTGAATGGATGGAAGGCAAGACCCTGCCCGGCGTCGCAGCACTGGACCAGTGATCATCGCGGCACGTTCCAACGCGTGCCGCAAGACAATCTGACTCATCCATGCAATTTTTGCGAATCAGGGGATTCACATCCCGAATCACCTGTGACATAGTGTGTTCAGAGGCCCAGAAAGGGCCCGTTATTGAGGCAGACTTCATACGGCGGTCAACAGAGTGTCCCGTTCCCATCGGCCCGGTTTGGGCGCAGTTTTTTTCTTTTCGGTGGCTTTTATGCTGGGTGTATATTTCACCTTTGCCGCCGTGCAAGGAGACTATGGCCTGTTCCGACGGGTTGAGATTTCGGCGGAACGGGACGCCCTGTCACGCGACCTCGCGGCGCTCAAAGCTGAGATTGCCGAGATGGAAAACCTCACCCGCCGTCTTTCGGACAATTACCTTGACCTCGACCTACTGGATCAACAGGCCCGATCCGTACTGGGCATGATCCGCGCGGATGAAATCGTTATTCGGTAGTCGTAAACCTGTCTATTGCAAGTTCCTTTGTCTCAGTTCCGGCCGTGACTATCTTTCCTCAGCAATAAGGTTCTCTTGGCGTGAACAACAAATTCGATGACCAGTTTTTTTGATCGTGCTGATGCCGTAATCAATTTGGCCAACACATTTCTAGAGCAAGTGACTCGCGGAAAAGTCAGCGCCTCACTCCTATACGCGACCGCAAGATACAATGCTTGGGTAAGTGCCTGCGGTTTTGAAAACGGCTCCGACATGCGAGATATGAAGGAAGAAACTATTGAGTATTTTGTTCAGGAGTACAGAAAGATGCTGTCAGAAAACCTGGATGACTATATCGAAAATTTCGAAGGCTACATGAGGCTTGATCCGGATTGAGAGCAATTCGAACGCTCGTGTTTGGATGGTAAACTACGCTGCGTCATATTTACGCTCGCCAGATCGCAAGAAATGCTCTAAAAGATAGTTTAACGCTAAACTATCTGTCCGAAAGGGGGAGATCGCCACAATGGCTGCGCGAAAAACCACAAAGAAACCAAACGTTTCTGCGGAAGAGCTGAAAACCTACTACCGCGAAATGCTGTTGATCCGTCGATTCGAAGAAAAGGCGGGGCAACTTTACGGTATGGGTCTGATTGGTGGTTTCTGCCACCTCTACATCGGACAGGAAGCGGTTGTTGTCGGCCTTGAGGCTGCTGCGAAAGAAGGCGACAAACGCATCACATCCTATCGTGACCACGGCCACATGCTGGCCTGCGGCATGGATCCGGGCGGCGTGATGGCCGAACTGACCGGGCGCGAGGGCGGCCTGTCCAAAGGCAAAGGCGGCTCGATGCACATGTTCTCGAAAGAGAAGCATTTCTACGGCGGCCACGGCATCGTTGGCGCTCAGGTCCCGCTAGGCGCGGGTCTGGCCTTTGCAGACAAGTATAAAGAAAACGGCGGCGTGACCTTCACCTATTTTGGTGACGGTGCTGCCAACCAGGGTCAGGTCTACGAGACATTCAACATGGCCGCCCTCTGGGATCTGCCGGTCGTCTTCGTGATCGAGAACAACCAATATGCGATGGGCACGGCGCAAGCGCGCTCGACTTCTTCGGCGGATATCTACCACCGCGGTCAGGCTTTCGGGATTCCGGGCGAAATGGTCAACGGTATGGATGTGCTGGCCGTCAAAGCCGCCGGCGAAAAGGCCGTCGCCCACTGCCGCGCAGGCAAAGGCCCCTACATCCTTGAGGTCAAGACCTACCGCTACCGTGGCCACTCGATGTCCGACCCGGCCAAGTACCGCACCCGCGAAGAAGTTCAGAAGGTCCGCGAACAAAGCGACCCGATCGAACATGTGCGCGAGCTGCTGCTGACCGGCAAACACGCGACCGAGGATGACCTGAAGGCGATCGACAAAGAGATCAAAGAGGTCGTCAACCAGGCCGCCGAATTCTCGAAAGAAAGCCCCGAGCCGTCGCTGGACGAGCTCTGGACAGATATTTACGCCTGAGAGGACGAATAAGACATGGCAACCGAAATTCTCATGCCCGCCCTTTCGCCCACAATGGAAGAGGGCACGCTGGCTAAATGGCTGGTCAAGGAAGGCGACACCGTATCTTCCGGCGACATCATGGCCGAGATCGAAACCGACAAGGCCACGATGGAGTTCGAGGCCGTTGACGAAGGCATAGTCGGCAAAATCCTGATCGAAGAAGGCACCGAGGGGGTCAAGGTCAACACCCCCATCGCGATCCTGGTTGAAGAAGGCGAAGATGCCTCCGCCCTGCCCGCGGCTGCCCCCGCAGCCGCAGCGGTGACCGAGGCCGCCCCTGCGGCGGTTGAGGCCCCCGCTCCTGCGGCTGCCGCTCCGGCCGCGCCGGTTGTGGACCTGTCGCCCGATTGGCCAGCCGACGCAGAAATGAAAACCGAGACCGTCCGTGAAGCGCTGCGCGACGCGATGGCCGAAGAGATGCGCGGCGACGAAGACGTCTACCTGATGGGTGAAGAAGTCGCCGAGTATCAGGGCGCTTATAAAATCAGCCAAGGTCTGCTAGACGAATTCGGCCCCAAACGCGTGATCGACACCCCGATCACCGAGCATGGCTTTGCCGGGATTGCGGTTGGTTCAGCCTTCGGTGGCCTGAAACCAATCGTCGAGTTCATGACCTTCAATTTTGCCATGCAGGCGATTGACCAGATCATCAACTCTGCCGCCAAGACGCTCTACATGTCCGGCGGTCAGATGGGCTGTCCCATCGTGTTCCGTGGCCCCAACGGTGCCGCCGCCCGCGTGGCCGCGCAGCACTCGCAGGACTACGCGGCATGGTACATGCAGATCCCCGGTCTGAAAGTCGTTATGCCCTATTCGGCTGCTGATGCCAAAGGACTACTGAAATCGGCGATCCGCGACCCCAACCCGGTGATCTTCCTGGAAAACGAAATCCTCTACGGACGCACATTCGACGTGCCGCAAGTGGATGACCTGTCCATTCCTCTGGGCAAGGCCCGCATCTGGCGCGAAGGCTCGGACGTTACCATCGTCAGCTTCGGCATCGGCATGCAATATGCCCTAGAAGCCGCCGACAAACTTGCCGAAGAGGGCATCAGCGCCGAGGTCATCGACCTGCGCACCATCCGTCCGATGGACACAGGCGCGATCATCAACTCGGTGATGAAGACCAACCGTCTGGTCACCGTCGAAGAAGGCTGGCCGCAAGGATCGGTCGGCAGCTACATCAGCTCGGTCGTGATGCAAGAGGCGTTCGACTATCTCGACGCGCCGGTCATCAACTGCACCGGCAAGGATGTTCCGATGCCCTATGCCGCGAACCTCGAAAAGCTGGCCCTTATCACCACGGATGAGGTGATCGCTGCAGTCAAACAGGTGACCTACCGGTAATGGAGATCAGGGGCCGCGATCCAGCAACCGAATGCTACCGTGTCGAGATTGACATCGACAACCGCATCGTACGGGCGCTTGTGCCCGAGCGACTGGCGGCGGATATGCGGTTGATAGGCGCGCGCCCCTCGCACCAGACTGCCTATGTCTGGATGGCGGAGAACAAAGAAAAAATCGAGGCTGCGATTGCGACGCTCGCACGCGGCACCGGGCGCCCCAAGGCGCCCTTTGACCAAATTACTCTGATTGAGGAGCGCTGAAATGCCCACCGAAATCCTAATGCCCGCCCTGTCTCCGACCATGGAGGAAGGCACCCTTGCCAAATGGCTGGTCAAAGAGGGCGACACCGTCTCCTCCGGCGACCTGCTAGCCGAGATCGAAACCGATAAAGCCACGATGGAGTTCGAGGCTGTTGACGAAGGCACCATCGGTAAGATTCTAATCCCGGAGGGATCCGAAGGGGTCAAGGTCAACACTGCCATCGCAGTCCTGCTGGAAGATGGCGAAAGCGCCGATGATATTGGTACTGCACCTGCGGCGGCCCCAGCGGCTGCACCTGCAGCCGCCGCGGGCAACGAGGTCGCCGCGCCAGCGGCATCCGAGGCGCCCGCCCCCGCTCCGGCTGCACCGGCCAAAGCCGATGGTGGTCGCATCTTCGCCTCACCGCTGGCCCGTCGCATCGCAGCGCAAAAGGGCCTTGATCTGGCACAGATCACCGGCTCCGGCCCACATGGTCGCATCGTCAAAGCCGATGTGGAAAGCGCAACTGCAGCGCCAGCAGCAGCCCCGGCCCCTGCCGCAGCAGCCACGCCCGCAGCGGCGGCACCGGCTGGCCCATCGGCAGATGCCGTCGCCAAGATGTACGAAACTCGCGATTACGAGGAAATCAAGCTCGACGGCATGCGCAAGACCATTGCCGCGCGCCTGTCCGAAGCCAAGCAGACCATCCCGCATTTCTACCTGCGCCGCGATATTAAACTGGACGCGCTCCTTAAGTTCCGCAGCCAGTTGAACAAGCAGCTGGAAGGCCGTGGCGTTAAGCTCAGCGTCAATGACTTCATCATCAAAGCCGTCGCCAACGCGCTGCAGCAGGTGCCCGAATGCAACGCAGTCTGGGCGGGCGACCGCGTGCTGCAGTTGAAACCGTCTGATGTGGCCGTTGCGGTTGCGATCGAAGGCGGTCTGTTCACTCCGGTCCTGCAGGATGCCGACACCAAGTCTCTGTCTGCCCTTTCGACCGAGATGAAGGACCTTGCTGGTCGTGCCCGGGAACGCAAGCTGGCTCCGCATGAATACCAGGGCGGCACATTCGCGGTTTCGAACCTGGGCATGTTCGGCATCGACAATTTCGACGCCATCGTGAACCCGCCACATGCCGGTATTCTTGCGGTCGGCACAGGCCTGAAAAAGCCGGTCGTAGGCGAAGACGGAGAGCTGACGGTTGCAACCCTCATGTCCGTCACGATGTCGGTCGATCACCGGGTCATCGACGGCGCGCTTGGGGCACAGTTGCTGCAAGCCATCGTCGAAAACCTAGAAAATCCGATGGTCATGCTGGCCTGAAAAAACTCTACCCGCCGGGGTCCGACCTCGGCGGGTGCTCTCACGATCACGGCCACGATGTGAGCATGCGTGATAGCCCCAAAGGTTGCTTCCGCAACTGCGCTCTCCCACCTTTGAACCAGACGGTTTTGAAAACCAAAGGTGGCCCATGCGCTTTTTTAATTTTACTAAGATATTGCTTGTAGTTGCCGCGTCCGCAACTGCGGCTAACACGGCATCCGCAAAACCCAACAGCTATCCGGGCGAAAACTCCAGGTTCAAATCCAGTGATCCAGCCGTCATCGCCCAGCAAAAGGCTGAGCGCCAGCAACGCATCGACAAGCGTAAGGAACGCAGGGAACAAAGACGGCAGGAGCGGTTGAACAGAAAGAACAACCGCTCAAACTGATTTTTACTGGTCCTTGCCCAGCATGTGGTCCATCGAGATCGAGGGCTGATCGCACCCCGCCTCGCCCACGATTTTGGCCGGGATGCCGGCAACTGTCTTGCAAGCCGGAACCTCTTGCAGCACCACCGATCCGGCGGCGATCCGGCTGCAGTGGCCGACCTCAATGTTGCCAAGAACCTTGGCCCCGGCACCAATCAGAACTCCATCACCGATCTTTGGGTGGCGCTGCTCTTCTTCCTTGCCGGTTCCGCCCAAAGTCACAGAATGCAGCATCGAGACATTGTCACCAACCACAGCAGTCTCACCAATCACGATGGAATGGGCGTGGTCGATCATGATCCCTTTGCCGATCCTGGCGGCCGGGTGAATGTCGATGCCGAAAATCTCAGACGACCGCATCTGGAAGAAATAGGCCAAATCATGCCGTCCCTTGCGCCACAACCAGTGGGCCACACGATAGGCCTGCATCGCCTGATACCCTTTAAAATAGAGGATCGGCTGCAGTAGTCGGTGGCAGGCCGGGTCGCGTTCGTACACGGCCATCAGGTCCGCGCGCGCAGCCTCAATCAAGCTAGGTTCGTCGGCATAGGCCTCGTCCACGATCTCACGCAGGACCATCATCGACATCTCGTTCGAACACAGCTTGGCCGCCACTCGGTACGACAATGCCCGCTCAAGGCTGCGGTGATGCAGAATACAGGCATGCACCAGCCCGCCCATCAGCGGTTCTTGCTCAACGGCGGTATGGGCCTCGGTCGTGATCCGGTTCCAGACCGGGTCGACGGGGGTCACGTGGCTGCGCTTTTCAAACATGGCTTTGATCCTTTGCTGCGCCTAGCATGCCATTTAGTGGTAAAAACGCCAAACGCAAACCCGTGATCTGTAACTTAACCAAAATGAATGTGTTCTAAGAGGGGGCTTGCGCCTCTCGGTGCTTTAAGAAGTCAGCCCAACGCCCGCCGGGTCTGAAATCGTATCAGCTGGCGCAAAACCATCTCAAAACACTGGCAATAGTTCGGATCATCAAAGCTCGGTTCATCCGCCAGTACCCGCGTGCGGGCGGCTGTCATTAGGGATCCGTTGCCATAGGCCGGGTGCAGCCGCCCGGTGCGCTGGACATGGCGGTCGGCCAGTTCGGCCTCGGCCACCATCTTGATACAAAGCGATCGGCGGCTGCGCTGCGGCACGGCCAACAAGGCGCGTGCCGCAGCACTGACATCTCCGTGGAGGACGGGGCGCAAAGGTCTTACCCGACCTGAATGCGCGCGGCCGGACCAGCACCATATGTGGCCGAGATTTGCGCGATCTCGACCGCATATCCACCTGTCAGGCCATCAGCGGACTTCACGGCTGCGGTATAGGCCCAGCGCGGTTCAGGCACGATCTCTTCGCGGATCAAAGCCCCATTTGCCCGCACACGGATGAGGTAGGATTCGCTTTCCTCACCCAGTGGGACGTCCAGCCCCGCCCAGTCGTCCCCTTCGATCCGCGTTCGCCTGATCCAATCGAACGCATCCTCATCCGACTTGGTCTGCACAGACACATGCACCGGCGCATAGGGGCGCAAGCCGTTCCCGTCGAAAGCCTCGACCAGATACTCGTAGGATGGGTCGTCATACCCGCGCAAGGCCGGACCGATCCGAAAGTGCCGGGCCACACGCCGTTCGCTCGGCAACAGGCTGGTTTGCGCAACGCGTTCATCCAGCAGGACAAAAGTTGACCCCTCGGGCCAGACGTCTGGCATCAGGGCGTCCGTTCCCAGCTGGCCGCGTAGACGTCCGGACAAGGCATAGACGCCCGGCTCTTGCAGGGCGGCGTCAGAGAACTGGAACACCTCCCAATTGCCCGGTGTTCCGTCACCGATGGCCGCCAAATTGGCCCCGTTCAGCAAGGATGTCCGCGGACGGGATTCCAGAATGCCGTCGATCAGCTTGACCCGCAGAGGCGCGCCCTCATCCCAGATCCCGGCTGAGGCGCGATGCAGCGGCGTTTCGGTAAAGCCCATCACCGCCTGGTCCGAAATGACATCACGCAACGCGTAATCCTCATCCCTAGCCGAGGCATGAACGGCGACGCTACCGGGCCAAGGATCGGCCGATACGGCCAGATACGGCGCGTGCGGAGCCTCTGCCCCCGTCAACAGCGGCAGGTCCATGAACACCGGCACCACCGGCACAGAGGCGACGAAGGGCCGGAGCGCAACCGGATCGTCCTGCAATCCGTTGGCCGTGTAGACGCCGCGCTCGATTCGCACCGCCTCGGCCAGTTGCAGGTCGGCTTTCTCCAACCGGTCGATACGGTAGAGCGCACTGCCCTCCTGTTCTGACAGGCGCACCACGTCTCCGGCGCCCAGATGCAACATGGACGGGGGCAAGGCAAACCGGGCGGTATCGCGGGACACACGCGCCTCGCTGAGCCAGCGTTCCGCGGTCTGGCGACCCTCGGCACGGGTCATGGACAAGGGCATCTCGTTGACCGCAACCGCATGGGTCTGCGCGTCGGGCAACACCGCCTCTTCCGCGACCAGATCGTGATCGGCATCCGATTGAACAAAGCGCAGACGAACACGTCCGGTCATCTCGGCCTCGGCCTCACGACGGTATTCTACGGTGCCGTCGAGATCGGAGCTGACAGCCAGATGATCCGGATCCAGCGCCACAGCACCAAACCCATCACGTGTCTGGAACCGCACAACACCGTCCCGTTCAATCGCGTCAAACCCATAGCGCAGCATCAACGGTTGCAACGCCGAACGCGCGTCCGAGACATCCTCGACCGCATAGCCCCGGACCACGCCATAGAGCTGCGAGACGTCAATATCCGTGACCCCTGCCCCATGGCAGATTTCGGTCACCACCGAGGCCAGAGTACGCGCGCCGGATCGACCGTTCAGCCAATGCCCTCGGGCGTAGTTTTCGCCATCGTCCCATTGGCTTCGCAGGTTTGGAAAGGTGGGATAGGGCCGCGCGTCCCACGCCCAGACATAGGCGTTGGAGAGGTCCAGCATCGGCCCGTCATAGATCTCGGATACCGGGTTGTTCTGCGGCTCGGACCAGTAGCCCAGCGTTGCCGTCAGATATTGCACTTGGATGAAGTCGTCCCTGAGGCCGTTGGAATACGGCGGCAGGCTCGATTCTGAGGACTTGGGATCGAGAAACTTGTTTGGCTGGTTGGTACCTTTGTCCACGGCAGCACAGCCCAGCTCCGTGAACCAGATCGGCTTGGACCCCGGCACCCAATCGGTCGGATCATTCTGGCGCACGCCACCAATCCGTTCGTGATGCCAGTTCGACCACCAGTTGCGCAGGTCCTTGTAGCGCCAGACCCATGGCTCATCATGAGTGCTGTCTTCGATCGGAGTGCGGATCTGTGCCTCGGCCTCTTCGGGCGAGGCGTAGTACCAGTCATAGCCTTCGCCACCTTCGACATTGGCGCGCAGGTAATCCAGATTGTAGATCGACCCGGCATCGGCATCCCGATGATCTTCGCCATCGCGCCAATCGGACAGAGGCATATAATTGTCGATACCGACAAAGTCGATATTGTCATCCGCCCAAAGGGGATCGAGGTGAAAGAACCTGTCTCCTGTCGCCGAGGGTTGATAGCCGAAATATTCGCTCCAATCCGCAGCGTAGCCGATCTTGGTATCCGGCCCGAGAATTTGCCGAACGTCCGCTGCCAACTGGCGCAGTTGTTCGACCGCAGGAAAGCCGTTTTCTCCGCGAATTTGCGTCAGACCCCGCATCTCTGAACTGATACAGAAGGAACTTACGCCGCCTGCAATCTGGCAGAGGGTGGCGTAGTGCAGGATAAAACGACGCAGCCCCCATTCCTCCGGGCCGGAATAGGTCATCTGCCCCGCGCTGATACCAAAATCGCTGACCTGAGCCGCCCCGAAGAACGCGGCCACCTGCGCATCGGCAGCGGCTGTCTGGTCCGGCGACCCGTCGCGCCCCGGAGCCACGTCCAGCGTGATCCGTCCGCGCCATGGCAGATGCGGCTGCACTCCATCCGACCAGGGGTCGGGCAAGTCGTTCTGCTGCAACTGATCCATCAGGATGAACGGGTAGAACATTACGTCCTTGCCGGTCTCTTTCAGATGCTGAATCGCCTGCACAACCGCGCCATCCGCCGGGGTGCCACCATAAACAGGCCGGTCATCCTGATGCTGGACCACTTGGGCCGTATTGCGCCGCAGGCCCGACACGACCCAGGGCATATTCACGCCATCTATGTCATCGCGCACCACCTTGGGCGTGATCTGACAATCACCGCAGCGCAGGTCATTCCCGAACCACGACACAATCAGGGATGCCGCTTCGCAGCCCGGCAGCTCTCGCGCCAGCGCTTTGGTCGAGGTGACCAGATCCGGCTCGCCCGAGGCCGAGTTGACATTGGCCGCCCAACTGCGCCCGCGCCCTTGGGAATAGTTCACCTGCGTGCTGGCCAGCGCATATTCGCCGGTGCCCGGCATCAGAGCCACGCCCTTGACGATCTGGCCCAGCGCGGAT
The DNA here is from genome assembly GCF_056536565.1 of Ruegeria sp. CK3. Taxonomy (NCBI): domain Bacteria; kingdom Pseudomonadati; phylum Pseudomonadota; class Alphaproteobacteria; order Rhodobacterales; family Roseobacteraceae; genus Ruegeria; species Ruegeria sp. CK3. Next base: position 210,679 of record NZ_JBQFPV010000010.1, on the reverse strand, counting down.
GGGTGATCCGGCATCTCGGGCTGTTTAGGACGCACCACTTCGAACGAGAACTGAGGCACCCGGTTGCCAAAGGACGCCAGCTGGAAGTCCTCGATCACCACATAGGCCGTACCTCGATAGGCCGGGACATTGCCGGTGCCTTCGACGGCCTCAATCAGGGGATCGGGGAGTTGATCCTGCGTCCCGTGATAGACACGAATGTTCAGGTTCGCGCGCTCCTGCTCCTCGCCATCGGCCCAGACGCGCGTGACATCGGCGATCTCGCCCGCGCCAACCGCAATCGCCAGAGAGATCGAGTAGCTATAGGTGGTTGTCGTCACCTTGGGCGGTTTCGGCGAACCCTTACCGCCCCCGCCTGAGGATTGCGTGCTTGTGGTCCGGGTCTCGAGAAAGTCCGAGGCCCAGATCACCTGACCGCCCACACGCATACGGCCAAAGACCGTGGCCACAGGGGCACCCTCGGCTGTTTCGGTCAGGCGGAAACGGTCCATGCGGCCGGTCTCGACCACTTCGCTGCCGCTGCCCATGACCGATTGGCTCATCATGCGTTGATCGATCACGCGTCCCAGCGTGGCCCCGACCGCACGACCGACAATGGCAGTGGAAAGACCGGCCACCGTACCGCTGATCGAGCCGCCCAGCGCAGCCCCTGCTGCGGAAAGAAGAATAGTAGCCATCAGCGACCCTCCAACGGGAATTCAAAACAGGCGACCACCCGGCGGCGCCAGGGGTCGCTCAGGGCGTTTTCGACAACGCCATGTCCGGAATAGGCATGGATGAAGCGCGGCACCTCGCCGGTGCTGCTGACGATGCCCAGATGTTTGGCAACACCGCTATCGCGCATCTGGAACAACAGCACATCTCCGGCCACCATTTCGGCTGGGAGCTTTTCGCTCAGGTGCCTGCGTGCAGCTGCCCACATGCGTTCTTCACCCTGCGGTTCGGACCAGTCCATGCTGTAGACGGGAACCGCCTCGGGTTCGTGCCCGATCACTTCGCGCCACACACCGCGCAGCAGGCCCAGACAATCCGTCCCCGCCCCGCGAACCGAGGCCTGATGCACATAAGGCGTGCCCAGCCATTCGCGTGCGGCGTCCACGATATCTTGTTTGCGTTTCGTCATCGTCTGCTACCGCCTGTATTCGCGTTGCCTTTCTTTGGCACAGCCATCACCCAGTCTTCGCCCGGCAGATCCGGAAAGCCTTGAAAGTTCAAAAAATTTTTGAATTTCAACCGGCAAGTCTCCATCCGCTTGTCGCAGCCAGCGGTCAGGCGCACCCGGTCTCCAACAGCCAATCCACCCCCAATGCTGGCCCAAAGGGTGATCTCGCGCCCGTCTTCCGTCCGACGGTCCTGCTTGATCGACCCCCATAGCCCATTTGCTGTGCCCGAGGTCACATCCAAACGTCCCCGTTCAAACCAGGCTTCGTCAGAGGAGTTCCCACCACGCAGCCGCAACGACGTGCCTCCGTCAAAACCGGAGACTTCAGCCTCGACCTGATAGCCGCGCTGGCCTACGGCAAATCGGCACGCGGAATCCCCCAAGACGGCTGTGCAGGGTTTTTGATAGGTCCGTCCCAGAGGGCGATTCAGCAGATCGGTCAGCCCGCGCAGCTCTGCGTGAAAGGCTCCGCCCGCACGCCGTAGCTCACCAATCGAGCCGCGAAACTGCAGCACACGCTGCTCGGGCGCGGCCCAATTGACCAGCCAGGCACGTACCTCGGCCCCGTCAAAGCGACCGGCCTCAATATCATCCTCACGGACCGAGGCATCGGACAGCGCCCCCATCGCCTCGGAATTATCAATCGACAGCCCGGTGGCCTGTTCGATAGCGGCTGCGGTCAGGCCGGTGCTGGCCCGAAAGGTCAGCCCGTCGAACCGCAGCTCCATGTCATGATCGGTGAAGCCATAGACCTGGCTGTCTTTGCGGGTGATCGCCCAGCAGCGGCACACGGTGGTCAGACCGCTTTGCAGATGGGCCTGAAGTGCCTGATTATCTCCGCTCATCAAACCCGCACCTCGACCACGGGGACGTTTGGCACATCCCCGGCCTGAAAGTTGGCCACGCTGGTCTGGATCTTGTCAGTGTCAAAACGCACCGGCACGTCAAACTCGAACCCCGCCGTGATCTCGACTTGCTCGGGCGGAGGGGCCACGAATGTGACCACCCCGCGGGCCAGATCAACCTCATAATCGACACCTTCGCGCATGGCGTCCTGATCCAGACCCAGACGCACCGTACCAAGGACGGGTTTGGTGATAGGTCTCACATAGCTGACCCCGCCCGAGCTATAGGTCTTCACCAGCTGAAACTCGGTGCGTTCTCCGTCACCCCGCGCGATGACCTGATCGCCGTGATCGACGTCAGCCGTGGCCGAGCCGGACTTGTAGTCCGACCAGTCCTTCCAGCGGAACCCGTACATCTGGCCCTGACGCGCCTCGAAGAATGAGATCATCGTTTCGATGTCATCCAGCGACCGCATCCCCAGCCCGGCATCATAGCGCCTGCGCGAATGCGCCCAGGGCGTGTTGCGTTCCTCAAACCCGTTGGCCAGCGTCACGATATCCGTGCGCCGTTCCGGACCGCCGACCGAGCCGAAGCTTAGGCTGGCGGGGAATCTCACCTCGTGGAAATTCATCTTCTGCTCCCCTTATCTGTTGCGATTGCCACGGCCCAAAGCGCGGCTCATCTGCGCCGCGATCTGGCCTTGCGACCGGCGGAACCCCTGCACATCGGGCGTGGAGATATTCATCACCACATTCACAGCGCGGCCGCCGCCCTGCGTCCTAACGCCCAGCTTGCCGTCCGCGCCGCGCGCCAGAGGCATGATCGCCTCAGGGCCAGCCTCGCCCATCAGGCCAGTACCACCGCGCATCGGGAACATCGTCGGGCTACTGACCACGCCGCCATTGGCAAAGGGCATCACCCGGCCCTGGCTGAAGCTGCCACCATCCGCAAAAGGCAGAATGCCCTGCACCAGACTGCCAACCCCACTGGCCAGCATGCCGCCGAAATGATCCGTCACCGGCTTGATCGCCGCCGAATACGCCGTGCGGATCATCGAGTTTTTCAGTACATCCAGCGCATCCGACAGGTTCATCCCGTCCAGCACCACGCCGTCAAACGCCTTGCGCAAACCGCCGGACAGGCCCCGTTCCAGAGTGGCAACGTCCTTGCCTGTCTCTTCAAAGGCGGCCCTGACCCGCTGCAAGTGACCATCAAACGCTGCAGCCATGCTCGCCGCGTCACCCAGCGCGTCGCCCAGCGACTCGCCCCGTTCCTGCAGGTCGTCAAAACCTTCACGATCCGTCATCACGCTCTCCTTGTTCCTTGTCCGGATAGGCCGCCAGCAAAGCGTCGAGGCCCTTCCGGTTCATCGCAGGCATCGCCGCGCCCTGCCCCAGCATCAGCCGCAGCTCGGCCGGGGTCAGACGCCAGAACTGATCCGGCGTCAGGCGCAGGCCGAGGATCCCGGCCTGCATCAGCGCGGACCAGTCGAACCCGCTCACTGCTCCGGCACCATGAAGGCGCGGGCCAGCAATTCGGCTGCCGCTTTGGCCCCTGCCATCGGCCCACCTGCGATTTCCGCATACAGCAGATCATCGCGTGTGACCGGCGCGCCGCCGCCACGCAAACCAGCGACCAACAGCGCCAGCACGTCACCGCTGGAATACCCACCGCCTTCGAACCGCTGCACCAATTCGACCAGAGATCCGGCCCCCAGTTCCTGTTCCAATTCCGCCAAGGCACCCAATGTCAGCTTGAGCACCCGCTGCTCCCCATCGATGGTCAAAGCCACCTCGCCCGTCCACGGATTGGCCATCAGAGCGCCGTAAAGCTCAGCGCACCGGCGCTTGCCATGCTCATCTCATAGGTCGCCTCACCGTTATGCGAGCCCGCATATTCGATGCTGCTGACCTGAAACGGCCCTTCGACGATGCCGAAATCGGGGATGATCACCTGAAAACCGGGCGTCTCGCCATCAAAGAACAGCTGACGCGCCCGTTCATCTGTGCCTTCATCCTTGAACACCCCCGAGCCCGAGATCGAGGCCGATTTGACCCCCGCCCCTGACAGCAGCTCGCGCCATCCGCCCTGGCTTTCCAAGCTGGTGACATCGACGCTTTCTGCGTTGAAACTGATCCGCGTGGCGCGCAGGCCCGCGATGGTCTCAAACAGGCCCGTGCCGTTCATATCCACTTTGACCAACAGGTCTTTTCCGTTCTGGGCAGCCATATGCTCTCTCCGTTGATTGCTTAGTCGTCTTCCACGCGGGCGCGGAATCTCAGGTCGATCTGGCGGATCGCGCCGCCAGTTCCCGTGCGTCGGGCGCTGGCCCGTTCGAACCACAGCCCCACCAGATGGCCCCGGTCCAAACTCAGCGCCGCACCTTCCAGTGCGTCACACACCGCGCCGGCCAGCGTCTTGGCCGCGCCAAAGCCCGCTGCCTCGGACACCACCGAGACCGTGAAGCGATGCACAGCCCCTGCGTTTGCGCGGTCCGAGGCCTCTCGCACCTCTTCCGGACCCAAAGTCACGTAGGTTTGCGGCATGGTCCCCGCAGGTACCGCGTCGTAAATCGCACCGCCCGACAGCGTGCTGACCTGCGCATCGCTTGACAGCTGCTGAAACACCGCCGCCTGCAAAGCAGCTGAAACGCCATAGCTCATGCCGCCACCTCTTCATCTGCAAAACAGGTCAGGTACTGGCCGCGCGGGTCCCGCTCGGCCACTGCGCGGATCACGAACCGCCGGGCGCCTTCGCTGAACCGCTGGTCCGGAGCGGGCCGCATGCTCGACCCTTCAGGCGCGCCCCGCACAACGATCCGGTAGCCAACGCGCGAGACCGAAGCCCCACCGACCGCACGCTCCGCCCCGCTGCGCGCCGTCACCTCGGCCCAGAGCGAGCCCAAAGCGGCCCAGGTTTCGGCATAGCCTCCAGCGCCGTCAGCGGTGCGAACCGGCGCTTCCAGCTCCAACTTGCGGTTCAGTCGAGGCGCGTTCATTGCATCACCCCAGCACCGAAGCGCACCGTGCGATAGCGTTGGATCAAGCTGGTCACACCGAAGGGCATACACCCCGCGCCCAAGGCTGTTTCGTCGCGATATTCGTAGTAATGCGCCGCCAACAGCAAAACCGCCTGCCCGAGATCGGCGGGTAAGCCGCCCCAATCGGCGGCCATGCCCGCCATGAAGGCGATTTTTACCGATCCGCCCGTCTGGATTCTCGGCAAACAAGATCCCGCCGCTCGCACCCGAGGGCGCTGCGCATCCCGCTCCAACCTGTACGTCGCGCTGTCCGCCACGGATTCAGCGCCCAGCGCATCCGTCAGCGTCACAGCGCCAACTGAAACCACCGGGGCCACCGGAAGAACTTCGCTTTCCGGATCACGCCAGCCATTCAGCCTCCACGAAAACTCCCGCTCGATCAGCACCTTGCCGGTGCGCGCCTCGATCGCTGCAATCGCTGCACGCAGAAAACCGGTCAGAACCTCATCCTGCGTATCACCCTCGGCGAACCCCGTGCCCAGCCGCAGATGCGCCTTGAACTGAACCACCGGCAGCGCCGCATCCGCGATGGCGGTTTCTTCGATCAACATCATCCATTCACTCCGCAATCTCGGACCCCTCCGGGGCCGTATCCTTGAAAATGACGGGCACGCGCCGCCCCACGTTGCTCGGACGGAGGGGAGCAGCTAGACAACGCGGGGGATCTCACCCCGGCCCGCGCCCGCCGCCCGAACGGCCCAAAGGCCCCTCGGATTCAGCCCGCTTTAGGCGGTGCCGAATTTCACCAGCTTGATCGCAGCAAAGTCGCTTACGTCGCCGCCGACGCGCTTGGTCGCGTAGAACAGAACATGCGGCTTGGCGCTGAACGGATCGCGCAACACGCGCAGATCGGGACGTTCAGCAATGGTGTAACCTGCCTGGAAATCGCCAAAGGCAATCGAGAAGCTGTCGGTCGCCGCATCCGGCATGTCCTCGGCAATCAGCACCGGATAACCCATCAGACGCGCAGGCTCACCCGCGGCCAAACCATCGGACCACAGGAAGCGGCCATCACTGTCCTTCAGCTTGCGGATCAGACCGGCGGTTTTCGAGTTCATCACGAAGGTGCCGTTCACGCGGTACTGCGCGCCCAGCGCATAGACCACATCCATGATCGCATCCGCATCGACACCACCTGCCGTGCCGGTCGCGACGTAGCCCAGATTGCTCCAGGCCCAGACGTCATTGTCGACAGCCGGGTGGTCCAGAATACCCTTGGGCTTGTCCGCCCCGTCACCTCCGATAAAGGCGGCCGCCTCGGCCCGCGCGAACTTGTCGGCGATACGACCAGCCAGCCAGCCCTCAACGTCAAAGGCACTGTCATCCAGCAGACGTTGCGAGGCCTTGGGCAGTGCGCTCAGTTCGTGCAGCGGGATCGAGATGCGGTCGATTGACGGCGTTGCGGTCTCGGTGGCCGCCGAGGCCTCATCAGCCCAACCCGCACCGACATCGATATGGTCGATCAGAACGTCGAACGAGTTCGCCTCAACGTTCACCACCGATGCAATTGACCGGATCGAAGCGGTGGAATTCAGAACCGATTTGATCGTCTCGGCGGTCTGCGGATCAACCAGATAACCACCGTCGCTGTTCACCGCACTCGACAGAGACTTCGACTCCATCTCCAGCCCGCGCAGCCCATCATCCTCGCCCGAACGCACATAGGCGTCGAAGGCCTTCTGATGTGGTGCGCCGTCCTCGATCGAGGCCGCAAGATGCGGGCGCGCCGCGATGGTTGATTTACGATCCAGCATGGTCAGTCGCTCTTCTGTCTGTTGCAGTTGGGTTTTAACTTCAGCTTTGAGGCCCTTGAATTCATTAACGAAGCCAGCCATCGCCTGCTTCACCTCCTGAACCAGGGGCGCACCCTCTCCGGTCAAGGCCGGGGTTTCGGTCTTGCTCATCAGCACATCCTTTTTGGGTGGGATTGAGGCGCGCTAGGTCCGCGCCAGCTCCTGCCGGGCGTCACTGAACACCTCGGCAATACTGCGCCAGGTGTTCTCGGCCTCAGGGTCCACGCCCTTTGCCGCCACCCGCGCACTGGGCAGCATCGGGAACGTCACCAAGGACACTTCCCACAGCTCCAGTTCGGTCAGGACCCGCTGGCCCTTGTCATTCTTCACGGCCCGCTTGGTGCGATAGCCAATCGAGAGGCCATCCATAGCGCCCGCCCGGATCAGTTCAGCCGCCTCACGGCCCTTTTGCGTAGCCTCCAGCAGACGCCCTTTGACCCAAAGGCCTTGGTTATCTTCGCGGACCTCGTCCCACACACCGATGGGTTGCGTCGGATCGTGCTGCCACAGCATCTTGACCCGCTGCCCTGCCTTCGCGAGCCCGTCGAGCGAACCGCAATACGCCCCACGTTGCACCACATCGCTGCCCTGATCGACCTGTCCGAACAGGCTGGCATAGCCTTCGATCATGGCGTCATCGGTGACGGACAACCCGTCTCCGAACCGGGCGAATTTATGCTCTAAATCCATGAACTTCTCCATGTAACTTACTGAACTCATGGCGTTACCACCAAGATGGATTGAAACGCCTGCGCCAGGATCACCGCGACCACACCATAGACCGTCAGCCACAACCGGCGCTCCAGCCGCTCCATCATCTCTTCGATCTGATCCAACCGTCTGCATAGATGCGCATGCTGGATCTCGGCCACCCGTTCATGCGCGGCCAGACGCAAGCCCGGCGCGCATTCGAACGGAGGATACCCGTCAGACATCCGCACGCTCCGGCAGGCCCAGCAAGGCGCGCTTTTCCGCGTCCGTCAGGAAATCGGCCCCGTTGACCCGCGCCCATTGCGCATCGCGTTCCGCGGACAGCGCGGGGACCTGATCCAGATCGGGTTTCAGCATCAGATCCTCGCCGGTAAAGCCCACCAGCCACTCCGACACCGCCGCCGCCACCCGCGTCACCAGAGGCAGCACGGTCAGGCGATAAAACGCCCGGTTGGCCTCCTGATAGTTCGAATAGGTCGCGTCTCCCTGAATCCCCAGCAGCATCGGCGGGACCCCAAAGGCCAGCGCGATCTCGCGGGCGGCGGCTTCCTTGGTCTTTTGAAACTCCATATCGGACGGAGAGAACCCCATCGGCTTCCAATCCAGCCCCCCTTCCAGAACCATCGGACGGCCAGCATTGCGCGCCCCGCGATAGTTCTGCTCAATTTCGTCGCTTAGACGCCGGAATTGATCCTCAGCCATCACCCCATGGCCATCGCCTTTCCACACCAGCGCCCCCGAAGGCCGCGCCGCATTGTCGAGCAGCGATTTCGACCACCGAGACGCGCTATTATGCACGTCAATCGCCATCGCCGCCGCCTGCATCGGCGAGAACCCATAGTGGTCATCCTGCGGGTGAAACGACTTGATATGACAGATATTTTCCGCCGCAAACCGGTGCTTCTTGCCACCCACCGCGTAATCATACGCCTTGGGCCAGCCATCCGCCCCCGGCACCACGCTCATCCGGTCGGATCGCAGCACATGCAGCTCAACCGGTAGCCCCTCGTCGGCCTGAACAGCCTCAACATAGGCATTGCCCGACAGCAGCAACTGCCCGAACAGAGCCTCCATCAACTCCGCCCGTCCCTGCGCCGCATTCGGACGGCGCATGAGGCTGAGGATCGGATGTACATCAAACCGCTGCGCCTGATCCTGCAGCACCAACGGCAACGCCGCCGCCGCCTCAGCAATCAGCTTGACGGATCGAAAACCCACCGGGTTCCCCGAAAACCCCGTACGTGTCAGCGACACCCCGTCCCGAGGGCTCCACGCCACGCGCCCGCCCGTCTGCCACGCCACAACGGGGCCTGCTGCGCTCGCCTTCGCCTCGGGCGCTTCCGCGGCCGCTCCACGACGCAAGAAATCGAATACCATCTGTGCTCCTTTCTGCCGCTGCTCTGCCCGGCTTGTTGAAAGGAGTTATGTCGGAAAGACGTTTAAGCCTTGGGAATGGGGCGTACGGAGGGTGAGCAACATAAGCCCCCAAAATCATCTGTCGTCAGAGTAGTAGACAGAATTGTTGATGAGCTTGATACTCTATTGAGACAACCTTTGATACATTTGGATGACCATTTCAAATTTGCGAAGTTTCATGAATCGGGAAGGAACGCAATATGTTCAACGAGGCAGTGAAAAATGGTGGCATCGCGGTTGTTACCGGGGCAGCAAGTGGGGTCGGGCGCGCTGCGGCACTACGGTTTGCGCACGCGGGTTTGGGCGTCGTTCTGGCAGACCTACCCGGCGCACAACTTGACGCAACGGTTCAAGAAGCACGCCAATTGGCGTCCGCTAACGCGCCTGTTGAAGGCATACCGACTGATGTGACATCAAATGAAGAGGTAAACAGACTTGCCGATCTCGCATTTGAGATCGGTCCAATTGCTGCTTTGATGAACAACGCGGGGATTAGTCTGCCGACAACCGCTTGGTCGGAAATGGAAAACTGGCAGCGGCTTTTGCAGGTGAATTTTTTCGGAGTTCTACGAGGTGTGCAGGCCTTTATGCCTCGCATGATCGAAGCTAACCGCCCTGCTGTAGTTATAAATACCGGCTCGAAACAGGGTATTACAACACCGCCGGGTAACCCCGGCTATAATGTCACCAAGGCCGCGGTCAAAGTGCTCAGCGAACAATTGGCTCATGAGTTGCGAGAAGCCGGAGCGCCAATTTCTGTTCACTTGTTTGTGCCAGGTTTTACTTACACTGGCATGATTGCGTCTTTCCTCCCGGAAAAACCGCCCGCGGCGTGGACCAGTGAACAAACGGTTGATCACTTGTTCAGTCGAATGGCCAATGGTGATTTTTATATCCTTTGCCCGGACAACGATGTCGACGAGACACGCGACCGACGTCGAGCACAATGGGCTATTCAAGACATTACCCAAAACCGCCCTCCACTCTCTCGCTGGCACCCCGACTACGCAGAAGCGTTTGCCAAATTCGAGAAAACTGGTGAGCAATAACTAAAGGCACTGCACCCGAGGCCGCCGATACGCCCTCGCAGACCCCACAACCAACTCATGCAGCGCCCAGACCAGCGCGTCGAGCCGGTCGTGCGAGCCCTACCCTGAATCCAGCATGGCCAATCGTAAAAATTAGCTGCTCGTTGAAGTTTGAACCAAATTCTTTTTCAGTCGCAGCCAAAGTCTTTTGAATTCATGCCAGAGATGTTGTTTGCGTCTCACTTGCCCCCCACGTGCGCTTCGAATGCAAGAGGCCACACGATGAATGAAAAAGACCCTGTCCCGCCCATCTACTACGATGCGCACGATATCTGGACCAATGAACCTACCGCTGCTGACAAACACGTCTACGAGGCGTTTGCGTCAAGTGTAGTCAATCTTGTGCAGGTGCTTGATGACTACAAAACAATGATGTCACCGGATGTCTATGCAAGGCTGTTTTCTTCGCTGTTGGCGTTGTCCCGATTGCTCGGTGAATATGAGGATAGTTGGAGCCAAGGGAAGCCGATGTCCTGAACCTGAGTGCTTCCAGCAAGTGACCAGTCCGCTAGGCAAAATGTGATTTTAGGTAAGCATTCTTCTTGGAGCTCACAAACTCCGCACCCTTGGCCGCCGATACGTTCCCGCAGGCCCTACAATCAACTCATGCAGAGCCCAGACCAGCGCGTCAACGCGGTCGGGTGAGCCCTGCCCCTCGAACCCGCACGCGGTCATCTGGCACATCTGCTCTTCCAGCGCGTCCAGCCCGGCCACATGGCTCACCCGCCCTTGCTCGTACAGAGCCGCCACAGGCTCGGCCCGCGCGACCTTGCCGCGCGAGGCGCGTACGGCGCGGAACGAGACCAGAGGGTCCACTTGCCGCACCACCTCTTCCACCAGCTGCCCGCCCTGGTTGACCTCGGCCACCAACCGCTCAGCCCCGAATTCATCCATCGCGTCAATCGCCGCCTGCGCCCAGCCCGCCGGGCCGACGCCCTGCACAGTGCGGTCGGCCAGCACATAGGCGCGCCACTCCTCGGGCGGCCCTTGTAGCTGCGCGCCCACGACCACGATCCCGCAGGCATCCGCATTCGAGCCTGCTGTCACCGCCGGGTCAAGTGCAACGACCACCCGGTCCAACTCGGGCAGATGCGCGCAACGCGCCGTCTCCAGCATCGAGCCCGTCCAAAGCGCCCCCTCGGCATCCGACAGCAGCACGCCATCCAACTCCTGACGCCCCAGCCGTGTGCCCGTGTAGCGCGCGCGCACCTCCTCGAGGAAGGACGCGGCCAGATTGGCGCGGTTCGCCTCGGTCGGCGCGTGGGTTTGAACGGTGGATGGAGACGCCAGCAACTCTTTCAGAACCTTCATATTGCGCGGCGTGGTCGTCACGCAAACCCGAGGCTGATCCCCCAAACGCAAAGCAAATTGCAGCATATCCCAGGTCTCACCGGCCTTCTTCCATTTGGCCAACTCATCCACCCAGGCCGCATCGAACTGAGGGCCGCGCAACCCCTCGGGATCATGCGCTGAAAACGCCTGCGCCTCGGCCCCGTTGGGCCAGATCAGCTTGCGTTCCGAGGCTTTCCACAAGGGCCGTCGATCGGACGGCGAACATTGCAAAATACCGCTATCGCCAAAAATCATCACATTACGCACCTGATCAAAGGTCTCACCCACCAGAGCCACACGAGACGCCGCGCCTTTGTCCAACGGCTTGGCCCCTTCGACCATCGATCGCACCCATTCAGACCCTGCACGCGTTTTTCCCGCCCCGCGCCCGCCCATGATCACCCAGGACCGCCAGTCGCCATCGGGTGGAATCTGATGCGGCAAAGCCCAGAACTCGAAAAGGAAAGGGAGGGCACAAAGCCCCCCCTCCCCGATCTCACTCAGAAATCTGTCCTGCACCGCAACAGGTGCGGAGGCGAGCCAGCCTGCACCCGACCTCAAACCGAGCCCGGTCAAGGTCGAGCGCGTATCCCCCTTGGGCAATTCCGGCTTGTCTGTGATTTTGTTCGACAAAGCTTGTCTCCACTTTCTGGCAACTGCGGATCAGCCCCTCTAGCTGGCCGAGTTGCTTGCCTGTTCCGGCAAGGTCTGCATCCTCCCCGGCTCCGATCTGCTGGCGCAGTTCTTCCGCTGTATGGCGCAGATCGCGAATGGACCTCTCGAGCGACTGCAACAAGTCAGCCGTCTGGGAAATCCGCTCTTCCGGGGTAATCAAAGTCATGTTTGCCTGTGACCTCATGCGTGAGTTTTCTCCGCACGAGAGAAATGAAAAAACGGCCACCGGGTCGCCCCGGGGCCGTTGCCCACTTCTTCTAGCACGGCACAACTTATACGAGAATGAGTGCGCGGCGTCAAGTTTGTGCGCAACGGGTCGCAACGCCTAAACCGTTCTGTACATTAAACTTTTCACAACCCTCCGCGAGCGTTCTCCTGCGCGAACCATCTTATCGACAGAAAAACCCCACCAATACAGCTCGCACATTCAGATTAAACACAGACTTATTTCCCAATTACGTTTCCTTTTTTGAGAAAAAGAAGGAAATTGGTCCTCATTTGTGCTATTTTGACCATTATGCTCATCATTTTGTGAGCATGATTCAACCTAGAACGAAGTTGTTTATTTTTTGGAGTAGTTTATGTCACGCCAACCCCATGGGCTTAGCCGATATGAAACGCTGGTAAAAGAATGCGCGGATACCCCACGCCCGCCGCTGCCGGATACGTTTGGACGAATCGGGCATCGCAACCCTCTCTCAGGTATCGCCCCAGGCGGTGAGCCTTTTGATACCGCCGATGTCCTCGCCGCGTTTGATGCAGCGGTTGACTCAATGAAAGATGCCAATGACCCACAGGGGCATGACGTCGCCGCCGGTATGACCTTCTTCGGTCAATTCGTCGACCACGATGTAACGCTGGACGCGACCTCGGCCATTGGGACAGTTATTGATCCAGCTACCATTCGTAATATCCGCACCCCGACACTGGACCTCGATTGCGTCTACGGCGATGGCCCCGAAGCATCGCCGCACCTCTATCACCCGGACCATCACGGCTTCCTTCTTTTTGGAAACGCTGACAATCATCTCGATCTTGCCCGAACCAAGCAAGGTACAGCCCTTATTGGCGACCCTCGTAACGACGAGAACCAGATCGTATCCCAATTGCAGGGCGCATTTATCTGCCTACACAACATCGTTATGACAGCCTTGGAGGCAGACAGTGGCATGGCGCGCAAAGCCTTGTCCGGCATTTCAGCGGCAGCCATGCATACATTCAAGAAGAGCGAGGAGCCTTTCCAGGTTGCGCGCCGAATTTGTCGGCTGCACTATCAGTATCTCGTGGCCCATGATTTGCTTCAGGCATTCGTCGACGCCGACATTCTGAAACATGTACGCGATCATCTCGAAGGTGGGACACTTCCGAAACCTTTCAAAGATGACTCCCCGGTTATGCCGATAGAATTCTCCGGCGCTGCTTACCGCTTCGGGCACGCCACAGTGCAATCCAAATACCAGCTCAATCATGGCAATCTGGATTTCGACCTGTTCAAGCTAGGACGGCCCGAGTTCTCCTTCCGGCCGTCAGACCTGAATATTCACTTTGAGAAATTGTTCGACTATCCCGGTCAAACTGCAGACGCGCGTGCGCGCCCCATTGGGCGCAAAATGGCGCAATCCATTTTCGCGCTTCCCTTCATCAGCGGCACGGCAGACATCGGCGGCGCCACAATGACCGAAGATCAAAACCGCAAACTTCCCTTGCGCAACCTGCTGCGCGACCGCCTCACGTTGGAGCTCGCCTCAGGTCAGCAAATGGCGCGCAAGATGCATGTGCCCGAACTTGACGCTCCGCCTGAGCTGTCAGACCACGGCGTCACCAAAACACCGCTGTGGTACTACTGTCTGCAAGAGGCTGAAGGTCATGGCGGACGACTTGGGCCGGTGGGCGGCACGATCGTCGCGACGGTGCTGCTACGACTTCTGTATCTTGACCCGGAAAGCCTGGTCTGCTCGACCCACGACTTTAAGCCGTGGAAAGAACTTGGTGCGGATGATGACGGCACTTACTCAATGGGGCATATGCTGAAATTCGTCGAAGCCAATCGCGATAGCATCGCACATGCCGAGGACCTTCGCACTTAAACCTGCCCTGCCCTGATCCAATAAGCGGGATCAGGGCTTTCGCACGACCGAGGAACCATCACTCACAAGCCTTGACAATTCAGTCGCCACGCATCATGTGCCTCTGACCAGCGCTGACGCGTGAGCCTCGGCGGGCACCATATGCCCCACAGCGCCACAGATTTCTCCAGTTCCCCATCACGCAGGGTTCTTAACGCGACGACCAGATAGAGCAGGATCCGCCTGCCTGTCCCGAGGTCCCGCTTGACCCTACCGGTCGCGAATGCGGCCAATCACAACTTGCCCGTTGGCGAATGCCGCGGGCGGCAAAGGATAAATATTGTTCGACTTCGATATGCTGGGCCTTGCACCAGCGCTCAACGATGCACTCAAAAGTGCGAATTTCTCACAGCCCACTCCGATCCAGAACCAGGCGATCCCGCTGGCTCTGAATGGGCATGATATTCTGGGGCTGGCGCAGACCGGTACCGGCAAAACGCTGGCCTTTGGCCTGCCTTTGATTGATCACTTGCTAAACCAACCCGGCAAACCTGCGCCCAAAACAGCCAAGGCTCTGATCCTCGCGCCCACGCGCGAGCTTGTGAACCAGATTGCCGACAGCCTGCGGGTTCTGACTGGCAAGACCAAACTGCGCGTGGCAACAGTTGTGGGTGGCCAGTCCATCAACAAACAGATCGCCTTTCTGGGCCGCGGCACAGATATTCTGGTGGCCACACCTGGGCGTCTGATCGACCTGATGGAGCGAAAGGCCGTCGACCTAGGGTCGGTTCGCCACCTTGTTTTGGACGAAGCCGACCAGATGCTGGATCTGGGCTTCATCCACGCTTTGCGCAAAATCGCGCCTGCCTTGGGCACACCGCGTCAGACCATGCTGTTCTCGGCCACAATGCCAAAACAGATGGAGGAGATCAGCCGCGCCTATCTGACCAATCCCCAGCGGGTGCAGGTCTCGCCTCCGGGTAAAGCGGCAGACAAGATCACGCAATCAGTTCACTTCGTGACCAAACCCGAGAAGCCCGGCAAACTGCGTGAGATTCTGTCGCAG
The DNA here is from genome assembly GCF_056536565.1 of Ruegeria sp. CK3. NCBI lineage: Bacteria > Pseudomonadati > Pseudomonadota > Alphaproteobacteria > Rhodobacterales > Roseobacteraceae > Ruegeria > Ruegeria sp. CK3. The sequence goes on along the minus strand of NZ_JBQFPV010000010.1, from coordinate 195,484 downwards.
GACACCGGCGCACTGACCCTTGTCTTCTCGCGCACCAAACACGGGGCCGAGAAGTTGATGAAGGGGTTGGTCGCCGATGGCTACAACGCCGCCTCGATCCACGGCAACAAAAGCCAGGGACAGCGTGACCGCGCCATCAAGGCCTTCCGCGCCGGAGAGATCAACGTACTGGTCGCGACCGACGTAGCCGCGCGTGGGATCGACATTCCCGGTGTGGCCTATGTGATCAACTACGACCTGCCCGAGGTGCCCGACAATTATGTCCACCGCATTGGCCGTACGGCCCGCGCCGGTCGCGAAGGCGAGGCGATTGCGTTCTGCTCGGCGGAAGAGGTCGATCTGCTGCGTCAAATCCAAAGACTGATGAAGATCGACATCCCTGTTGCCAGCGGCACACAGCCCGAACCTGTTGAGGCGGAACGTGGCAGGCGCCGCCAGAACAACCGGCGTTTCAAGCCGAGACCGGCGAACGGAGGTGCGAAGCCTGGGCAAAACAAGCGCCGGCGCCCCCGTCGCAAACCCGCAGCCTGATCAAAAAAACAGCGCCGAAAGCGGCGCTGTTTTTCGTTTTAACTTAGTTGCCCGAGTTTCGTTCGGCCTCAATCTCGCGCCATTTCGCGACATTGCGGTTATGTTCCTGCAACGTCTCGGCAAAGGCATGACCTCCAGTGCCATCCGCAACAAAAAACACATAGTTCGTGTTGTCAGGCGCAACGGCTGCTTCGAGACTCGCCAGACCGGGGTTGGCGATCGGGGTCGGTGGCAGCCCGTCGATCTGATAGGTGTTCCAAGGTGTTGGCCGGTTTAGCTCGCTGCGCCGTAGGCCACGTCCCAACGTTCCCTGCCCCTTGGTGACGCCGTAGATAACCGTCGGGTCGGTCTGCAGGCGCATGCCTTGATTCAGACGGTTCACAAAGACGCTGGCGACCTGGCCCCGCTCTCCGGGAACGCCCGTTTCTTTTTCGATGATCGAGGCAAGGATCAGCATTTCCTCAGGGCTTTCCAGCGGCAAACCCTCTTGGCGGTTTTCCCAGGCAGCATTGATCCGAAGCTGTTGTTTGTCCTGCATCGCTTTCAGGATGTCGTTGCGGTCCTGACCGGCAGCGACATCGTAGCTGTCTGGCGCAAGCGAGCCTTCTGCGGGGATTTCGGAAATCTCGCCGCTCAGCGCTTCAAAACTCTTCAATGCCTCAACCACCTGCCATGAGGTCACGCCTTCTGCGAGTGAAACACGATAGCGTGTGTCTGCCTCTTGGCGCTTCTCCTGATAGGCCGCCGGGGTTTCTTCCTCGGCCATGTCAAACTCGGCGATTTCGTCGAATTCCAGCGTGGCTGGGTTTAATTCGCGCACGCGTGTCTGGGCGCGGGTCACGCCGATGCGATATTCGATCTCCGAGCCGCAGGTGCTCGCGCCACTGCTGGTGATCTCGTAGATGATCTGCTCCATCGACGCGCCTTCACGCACCAAAAAGCTGCCTGCTTTCAACTGCTGCGCCCGGTCGGTGTAGTCGGCGGCCATGCGAAAGATCGTGGCGTTGGTGATCGCGCCCTGACCCTCAAGCTCGCGGCTGACCCGCGTCATGTTCGAACCGCTTTCCACCCGCAGGCAGATCGCGGTTTCCAGCGGGCCTTCCGACTGATACTGGGTCTGGCCCCAAAGGATCAGACCGCCCACCAGAAACAGGCCGACCACCAGGATGGTCAGCGCGTTCGATGCAATGGCCCGCCACATTTAACTGGCCTTTCCGAAGATCACGCTGGCATTGGTGCCACCAAACCCAAACGAGTTCGAAAGGGCCACGTTGATCTCACGCTCGCGCTTTTCGTTCGGAGCCAGATCAATCGGTGTTTCAACCGCCGGATTGTCGAGGTTGATGGTCGGAGGAGCCACCTGATCGCGGATCGCAAGGATCGAGAAGATCGCCTCAATCGCGCCCGCAGCCCCCAGCAAGTGGCCAGTGGCAGACTTGGTCGAAGTCATCGTGGCATTCGCTGCATGGTCACCCAGCAGACGCTCAACAGCACCCAGCTCAATCGTATCCGCCATGGTCGAGGTGCCATGCGCATTGATGTAGTCCAGATCTTTCGGCTCCAGCCCAGCGCTGCGTAGCGCGGCTTTCATCGAACGCTCAGCCCCGTCGCCATCCTCGGACGGTGCGGTGATGTGGTAGGCGTCGCCCGACATGCCATAGCCCAGAACCTCGGCATAGATCTTCGCGCCGCGCGCCTTGGCGTGTTCGTATTCTTCCAGAATGACGATGCCTGCGCCCTCGCCCATGACAAAACCGTCGCGGTCAACGTCGTAGGGGCGGCTGGCTTTCTTCGGATCGTCTGCATATTTGGTCGACAGCGCCTTACAGGCGTTGAAACCTGCGATGCCGATCTCACAGATGCAACCCTCACCGCCACCGGCCACCATGACATCGGCGTCGCCTGCGCGGATGATGCGGCTTGCATCCCCAATTGCATGTGCGCCAGTCGAACACGCAGTCACGACCGAGTGGTTCGGTCCCTTAAATCCAAACCGGATCGACACCTGACCGGACGCCAGGTTGATCAGCGCACCGGGAATGAAGAAAGGCGACACACGGCGCGGGCCTTTGTCACGGATCAAGTTAGCGGTATCCGCAATCGAGCCCAGCCCACCAATGCCCGAGCCGATCAGAACGCCAGTGCGCAGGCGATCTTCCTCGCCCTCAGGTGTCCAGCCTGCATCCTTGCACGCCATCTCCGCTGCGGCGATTGAGTACAGGATGAAGTCTTCGATCTTGCGTTGTTCTTTCGGAGGCATCCAGTCATCGGGGTTGAACGTTCCGTTTGTTCCGTCCCCACGCGGCACCTCGCAGGCATAGGTCGTAGTGACCCCGCTTGCCTCGGCATCGAAATGTGTGATTGGCCCTGCGCCGGACTCTCCGTCCAGCAGACGCGACCAGGTTTCCTCGACTCCACTGGCCAAAGGAGTGACCAACCCCAGACCGGTTACGACGACTCTGCGCATGAAGTGCCTCTTGCCTGCTTACTGTTATGCGAACCGCTCATACCCCGGCCCGGGGTGCGGGGGCAAGGGCCACGCTCCATTCCCCGTCTGCATCTTGCGGTTTCAGCTTGATTTTGGGCGATCCTGCGCCTGCCAATCCCCCTCGCCCTGCTGACATCGCAGGGCGAGAGAGTTTCATTTTCGGTTCCGTTACTGGAACTGCGCTACTGGCTCATGCGCGCCAGCTGCTACGCCCAGAGCGTCGGAAAGATCGACTGTTTTCCGGAACAAAGCTCTGCCGACAATCGCGCCCGCAATGTTCGGGATGTAGGACAGACGAGAGATATCGTCCGCAGTACGCACCACGCCGCTGGCAATGACCGGTGTCCGAGAATGCTGCGCCAAGCCGGAGATCAGGCCCAGTTGCGCCTCGACATCTTCCATGTCGCTGTCAATGTCGGTCACAACGATGGCTGCGAAAGGCGTGCCGTCGAAGGCATCAATAAACGCCTCGGGAGTGAACGCACTTTGGCTGCGCCAACCGTCGGTCATGACAAACCCCTGCCAGACATCGACTGCAAGAACGATCTGATCCGGGTAGAGTTTCGCCAGTTCCTTCACCAGATGGGGGTCCCGCGCCGCAAGCGTCCCGATCACAACGCGGCCCGCGCCCTTGTCGATCCAGTATTCGACCTGCTCACGGGTGCGCATACCCCCAGCCAATTGCACGGGGATCTCGGCCGACCGAATGATCTCTTCCACCAGTTCCAAGTTGGTATCACGGCCTTCTACGGCATCGAAGTCAGTCAGATGCATCCACTCGGCCCCGGCCTCGGCCCAACCCCGCGCGGTTTCGACCGGGTTCACATGCCAGATCATCGCATCCTCCAGACGCCCTTTGTCCAAGGTGACGCAGCGACCGTTCTGAAGTTCCATTGTGGGGTAGATTCTCATGAGCTTTCTCCTCCGCCCAAGCGCCCTAAAGTCTCATTGTAACATACACGCTCACCTCAGAGCCTGCTGCGACCAGGATCGGCATTGTTTGCGCTGTTTGCGGCATTGCGGTGTGTTGGCGGTATTACGCCCGCGCCGGAGGACCGTTGCGACGAAGAAGATGGACAGGGGTGCCGTTGTACTCGGCCTCCCGCATCACGACATAGCCCAGCTTTTTCGCCAGCTTCTGCGACGAGGCGTTGGCTGCGTTTACCATCGCCACCAATCGGCCCGGCATGATCCGATCAAACCAGTCATGGGCGGCCTGAGCGGCCTCATATCCGAGACCCAACCCCTGAGCTTCCGGGGCCAGAACCCAACCGGCTTCGGGATAAGTGTCAAAATCCTCGCCCATCGCACGGTTTCCATAGAAGAAACCGGCCTGACCGATCAGCTTGCGATTCGATTGCTGCAGTACGCCCCATTGCCCGAACCCGGCCATCTGCCAATGCCCTGCATTACGCAAGAACGAGTCCCAGGCTTCACCGCGCGACCGCGGGGTGCCACCAATATGGCGCGTGACACATGGGTCGCGCCAGATCTCGGCGAACCGTTCAAAATCCTCAGGGCGCATCGCACAGAGTGTCAGACGCGCCGTATTTATCATCGGGGTGGATCTTATCATGTCCTGCCCACCTTGAATTGTGCCTCAGTGGAAACAGTGCGAATCGAAATCGCCTCGTGCAACCCTGAATTTAACGCAGGCACAAAAAAGCGGCGCCTCCGTTGCCCGGAAGCGCCGCTTTTCTATCAGTACGATACGCTTAGGACGCTTCGCTGATGAATTTGACGGCGTCGCCAAAGGTCTGGATGGTCTCGGCTGCGTCATCGGGAATCTCGATGCCGAACTCTTCTTCGAAGGCCATGACCAGTTCAACGGTGTCCAGGCTGTCTGCGCCCAGGTCGTCGATGAACGAAGCGTTTTCCGCTACTTTGTCTTCTTCAACACCCAGGTGTTCAACAACGATCTTCTTCACGCGATCTGCGACGTCGCTCATGTCTATTCCTCATTCTTTCTTCAGGGCGATCCGCCCGGTTCTGCCCTTGCCCGCTCGGGATGGACTTGTTTTGCCCGTTCCGGGCGGTTTGGCTCCCGGCTGTCCGGGAAAGTCGAGGGCCGACCAAAACGACCGGTCCCAGCATGGATGCGCCGCCTATAGCATAGTCGACGCGCAAGGCAAACGCTTTCGCACCGCCTTGGTTGCGGTCACAACATGGCCATGCCGCCGTTCACATGCAAGGTTGTTCCGGTCACGTATCCGGCCTCGGGGCTGGACAGGTACAGAACGGCTGCCGCAATTTCCTCAGGGTCACCCATGCGACCAGCCGGAACTTTCAGCAACAAACCTTTTTTCTGCTCGTCCGTCAGCTTTTCCGTCATCGCCGTCGTGATAAAGCCAGGGGCCACTGCGTTCACCGTAATCCCACGCGTTGCGACCTCATGCGCCAACGCTTTCGAGAACCCGATCATCCCCGCCTTTGAGGCCGCGTAGTTCGCCTGCCCCGGATTGCCGATCGCCGCAACCACGGATGAGACATTCACTATCCGGCCCCAGCGCGCCTTCATCATGCCCCGGATAACGCCTTTGCACAGCTTCATGGTCGAGGTCATGTTTACGTCAATCACGCTCTGCCATTCCTCGTCGGACATGCGCATGAACAGGTTGTCACGTGTGATACCCGCGTTGTTGACCAGGATATCGACCGAGCCCATCGCCTCGGCTGCCTGTTTCGGCAGGGCCTCGACGGCTTCGGAATCGCTCAGGTTGCACGGCAGCACGTGAGCGCGCTCGCCCAGTTCGTCGGCCAGTTTCTGCAGCGGTTCAACCCGCGTGCCGGACAGACCGACCGAGGCACCCGCGCCGTGCAGAGCCCGTGCGATATCCCCTCCGATACCACCCGAAGCGCCGGTTATCAGCGCGTTCTTACCTGTCAAATCAAACATTCTATTTCCCTCGTGAGGCGCCCCAAAGGCCGCGTTCTATGCTTACGATTCGGCCTGAACGGCCTTTTGAACATCCTCAGGCGTACCAACGGCCTTGCCCGCAATTGCCCGGTCAATCTTGCGGATCATACCAGACAGAGCCTTGCCCGCGCCAATTTCCCATGTCTCGGTGACACCCTGCGCTGCCATGTATTGCACGCTTTCCCGCCACCGGACCGATCCTGTGACCTGCTCGACCAGCAATTGACGGATCAAATCGGGGTCTGTGACAGCCTCGGCCCGCACATTGGCGATCAGAGGAACAGCTGGCGCCTTGATCTCTACCGCGGCCAGGGCCTTGGCCATAGCATCTGCAGCGGGTTGCATCAGCGCGCAATGGAACGGAGCGCTGACGGGCAACATAACTGCGCGCTTTGCGCCCTTTTCCTTGGCAATCTCAGCCGCACGTTCCACAGCAGCCTTCGCGCCGGACACCACAACCTGGGTCGGGTCGTTGTCGTTGGCCGCCTGGCAAACCTCACCCTGTGCGGCCTCTTCGGCAACTTCGCGCACGGCATCGAGATCCAGCCCCAAGATCGCGGCCATCGCACCTTCGCCCACCGGAACGGCGCTTTGCATGGCTTGCCCACGGGTCCGCAACAGGCGAGCGGTATCAGCCACCGTCAACGCACCAGCCGCAGCCAGCGCGGAATACTCACCCAATGAATGCCCGGCCACAAAGGCAGCATCAGTGACCGAGACGCCTTCGGCCTCAAGCGCGCGCATCGCCGCCATCGAGGTCGCCATCAGCGCCGGTTGTGCGTTCTGTGTCAGGGTCAGATCGGCAACATCACCTTCCCAGATCAGCTGGCTCAGCTTTTCGCCAAGCGCGTCGTCCACCTCGTCAAAGATGGCCTGAGCTGCCGGGTATGCCTCGGCCAGAGCCTTGCCCATGCCGATGGTCTGGGCGCCCTGCCCTGGGAAAACGAACGCGCGTGTCATTGCAACCTCTTGGATGACGTTAGGTTGCGGCGGGGTGTAAACCGTGTGAGGACGCGGCACAAGTAGGGCCTGCGCTCTGCATTCGGGCACCATATCTGTGCGCGGGTCGGGCTTGTGCCGAATCCGTCTGGCTTTAGGTTCAAGTCAGACAATCGAATCCGGAGCGTGCAAGAGATGCCCTCGACCAATACCTTTTCCAGCTATGGCAGCGTGACCAAGACTTTCCACTGGTTGACCGCCCTGCTGATCCTGACCGCCCTGCCCTTGGGCTGGTTTGCCAATGATTTGGCGCATGCCATTTATGACCCGAACATCCCGACCAGCGAATCCGATATCGCACGGGCCGCAACGCTGTTTTCCCTGCATAAAACGATCGGGGTCACCGTGTTCTTCGTGGCTCTGGCGCGTATCCTTTGGGCCCTGACCCAAACCAAGCCCGGCCTGCTGAATGCCGACAATAAGCCCGAGGCTTTCGCAGCCGAAACCGTTCACTGGATGCTCTACGCTTCGCTTGTTCTGGTGCCCTTGACCGGCTGGATACACCACGCCGCGACCGAAGGCTTTGCGCCCATCTGGTGGCCCTTCGGCCAAAACCTGCCCTTCGTGCCCAAATCCCTCTATTTGTCCGAGGTGACGGCAAACCTGCATTGGCTGTTCATCTGGGTTCTTGCCGGGTCGCTGGCGCTGCACATCGCGGGCGCGCTGAAACATCATGTCGTGGACGAGGACAGCACCCTGCGGCGGATGCTACCCGGACGCGCTGCTGCGCCCGAGCCTCCGGCCCAGCACCACTCACCCGTACCTGCATTTGCAGCCCTGGCCATCTGGGGTGCCGTTCTGGTCGGTGGCTGGTCCATCGGAGTGTTTGAGGATCACGCAAAAGGCGCCGTGGACGCGGCCGAGCTTGGCGATGTGCAATCCGACTGGAACGTCGAAGAAGGCACATTGTCGATTACAATCTCGCAGTTGGGCAGCCCCGTCACCGGCAGCTTCGGCGAATGGACGGCCGCAATCGCGTTTGAAGACCCCGCCCAACCGGGCCCTGCGGGATCGGTGGATGTGACCATCGCCATCGCGTCGCTCAGCCTCGGGACGGTCACGGACCAAGCCATGGGCGCTGATTTTTTCGACAGCGCGCAATTCCCAACGGCCCAGTTCAAAGCTGACCTGTTCAGAACAGATTCAGGCTACGAGGCCCGAGGCCCCCTGACCATCCGAGACAAATCGGTGGACGTCGTACTGCCCTTCTCCCTGCAACTCGAGGACAACACGGCAACCATGTCCGGCACATTGGAGCTGAACCGCATGGCGTTCGATGTGGGCACATCCCAACCGACCGAGGAGTCTCTGGGCTTCAACGTTTCGGTCTCCGTTGACCTGATGGCGAAACGTTCAGAGTAAAAAGAAACCGCCGGGGGTTTTGGCCCCCGGCGGTTGTGATCCAAAGGATCAGCGCAGATTTACTCGGCTTTCTGAGCCTCGACAGAGATCTGCACCTGAACTTCATCGCTGACGAAGGGCGCGAACTGACCCAGGTCGAACTCGCTGCGCACCAGCGTCGTTGTGGCGTCGAAGCCGGCCCAAGGCTTGTTTGCCATCGGGTGGTTGTCAGCCTTGTTCAGCTTGGCATCCAGAACGACCGATTTGGTAACGCCGTTCATGGTCAGGTCACCGGTGATGTTTGCGGTGTTTTCGCCGGTCACTTCGATCGAGGTCGAGGTGAACGTAATCAGGTCCCCTTCGGCGGCGCCAAAGAAATCCTCGGTCATGAAGTGATCTTCACGCGGCTTCCAGCCTGTGAACATCTCTAGAACCGGCATGGAGACCGAAACGCTCGACGCGGCAGGATCTTCCTGATCGAACATGATCTCGCCTTCAAAGCCCGAGAACATGCCGTAAGTGGTCGAGAAACCAAGGTGATCGTAGCTGAAAAGCACCTGGCTATGGCTAGAGTCCAGAACGTATTTTTCGGCGCTGGCGAAAGCAGTGGTTGCCGTAAGGGCAAGCGCGGCAGCAAGGAGGGTGGATTTCATGACTGTCTCCGGGTTTGTGGACTATATGCAAACATAGTGCGTTTGCTCGGAAACAAAAATGTGCTGCCCAAGGGCAGCACACAAGTCTTTTTGATTCACAATTTCTGTGCTTGGTTGAACAGAATAAATCTCAGGCGAAAATTGTTACACTTTGGCTGAGTTGCCCTTTCAGCGCTCGGCTGACATCCGCCGATTGCAATGGCAGTTTCATCAGCAGGCTGCCGTCAACATCGAACAACTGCACCTCGTCATCCTCGAACTTTGCACCACCCAAGCTGTCATAGCTGCGACGCAGAACGGTCTGGGGGCGTCCGTTTTCATTCTTCTGCAGCACGCGTACCTCGCGGCGGATTGGGTCAAAATAGGCATCCGGGCGGCTGTCCATCACTTCGATCGTCAACAGGCTTACGCCAACGATCAAAAACACCATCGAGGCCACCATTTTGATCGGCCAAACCTCGGCTCCCAACATCGAACCGGGCATCAGCCACATCGAAAAGGCGGAAACGATCAGGAAGGCTCCGACGGCGCGCGCCAGAACCAGCCGTGCTTGCCAGTTCGCTTTGAACGTGATCATGACCGGAACGGAATGCTCAAAGCTCGTACCCGTCGCTTTATTGTCGAGCGTATTTGTCTGAATCGCGGTCATAACATCCATACCCTTGTTAAGGTTACCGTAGTAAGTCTGTGCTATCCGGTTATTTCCGGGTTGCTTATCAACTTCGGGGCGAAAAGCGTCAGGAATTGGGCGCAGCAGTGGAAATTGGGCGACTTCACAGAGGCATATGTGGCAGGGCTTGCCCAGCCCGCTCAAACGTGTATACGAGGCCATCCTTCGCAGGAGATATGAATCGCGCAGCCTCTCGTGGCAGGGTCGCGAAGGATCATCTGGCCCGGCCTTTGAAATGCGCCTTGATATAAACAGGAGTGCACATGCCACTGTATGAGCATGTAATGATCGCGCGTCAGGATCTGTCCAACGCGCAGGCAGAAAGCCTTGTCGAACATTTCGGCACCGTTCTGGCTGACAACGGCGGCAACGTCGTCGAAAGCGAGTACTGGGGCGTCAAGACGATGGCTTACAAGATCAACAAGAACCGCAAAGGCCACTACGCCTTTCTGAAAACCGATGCCCCTTCGGGTGCGGTTCAGGAAATGGAACGCCTGATGCGCCTGCATGATGACGTTATGCGCGTTCTGACCATCAAGGTCGAAGAGCATGCCGAGGGCCCCTCGGTCCAGATGCAGAAGCGCGATGAGCGCGAAGGCCGCCGCGAGCGCCGCTGATCAACGCCTGACGAAAGGACATAAACCATGGCCGCAAAACCATTTTTCCGCCGCCGCAAGGTCTGCCCGTTCTCGGGTGAGAACGCGCCGAAAATCGACTACAAAGACACCCGTCTGCTGCAGCGCTACATCTCTGAGCGTGGCAAGATCGTACCTTCGCGCATCACCGCCGTTTCGGCGAAGAAGCAGCGTGAACTGGCCCGTGCTATCAAGCGCGCCCGCTTCCTCGCCCTGCTGCCCTACGCTGTGAAGTAAGGAGAGACTGACATGCAAGTTATCCTTCTGGAACGCGTTGCGAAACTGGGTCAAATGGGCGACGTCGTTGACGTTAAGCCCGGCTACGCCCGCAACTTCCTGCTGCCCCAAGGCAAAGCGCTGAGCGCATCGAACGCTAACATCGCGTCGTTCGAAGCCCAGAAAGCGCAGCTGGAAGCACGCAACCTGGAAACCAAGAAAGAAGCTGAAGCCCTGGCTGAAAAGCTGGACGGTCAGCAGTTCATCGTGATTCGCTCGGCATCGGATGCTGGTGCTCTGTACGGTTCGGTCACGCCTCGTGACGCCGCAGACGCTGCGACCGAAGCAGGCTTCACCGTCGACAAGAAACAGGTCGTTCTGGTCGCTCCGATCAAAGAACTGGGCCTGCACGCGGTTGCAGTTCGCCTGCACCCCGAGGTTGAAGTCGAGATCAAGATGAACGTTGCTCGTTCGGAAGAAGAAGCCGAACTGCAGGCATCGGGCAAATCGATTCAGGAACTGGCTGCTGAAGAAGAAGCCGCTGCTGAATTCGAAATCGCCGAACTGTTTGACGACATCGGCTCGGCCGCGTCGGAAGACGAAGATCTGGCGCCCGAGGCCGCTCCGGCGGACGAAGACGAAGCCAAAGCCTGATCTGGCTGACGCAACAAGATTCAAGGGCTGCGCCACTCGCGCGGCCCTTTTTCGTATCGGAACCAGCAAAATTCAGCCAAATTTTAAAGCTAAGGTTGCGACAAGACCCGTGATCCATATGATCGCCGCCGGAAGTTCGGAGTAGTTTGATGGCCCTATTCTCTCGTCGCAGCATCATCGCTTTCCTTGCCCTGTCTGCCCTCGCCGCGTGCAGCGGAGCCGAGGTTTCACGCGGTGACCCCGATCCCTTCGATCCGCCGCTCTACCCTAACGAAACGCCCGAGCTGAGGGCCTCGATCAACAAATGGGCCGATCACTACGAACTCCCCCGAGAGCTGGTCCACAAACTTGCGATACGCGAAAGCACGCACAGGCCATGGGCTGTAAACCGGCCGTATTACGGGCTTTTGCAGATCCTGCCCGCTACCGCACGTTCGATGGGATACAAGGGAAATGCCCAAGGTTTGCTGAATGCAGACACAAATCTTGAATATGCAGGCAAGTACCTGAAAGGTGCCTGGATGCTGGCGGACGGAGATCAACAACGCGCGATTTTCCTTTACGCCAAAGGGTTTTACCCCGAAGCAAAGGCGCGCGGAATGCTCGTAGAAACAGGGCTACGACCCGCGCCCTAGGCCCTAGACGCTGTTAGCAGTTTGGGCAAAATAGTGACAAAAATGCTCTATAGCTTGAAACAACACGCCAAAAGCTTAGACATTTCCTGCATTGACTTGTCATGTTTTGAATTATGTGATGTCCTGATTGCCGTGAGGTAAGTTGGGTTCCACTCTAGGTAAATTGCAAGTCCGGCCACACCACTGGACTTCAAGATAAGCCGCAGGTCGTAGGCGAAAGATGGAGATCGTTGATCTGAGCACTCTGCCGGACTCGGAAACTCGGTACACCGAGTTTCTGAAGCAGGTGTGCGAAAAACACGATATGGATCACGCCGCCTACGCTGGGATGAACCCCGCTGCGGGCAAGGTTGCTGGGTTCGTGACCTATGATGATGCCTGGAACGAGCATTACCAGAAACAGGGTCTGGTCATGATTGACCCGACACTTCACATGGCAAAACGCAGCATCGCCCCCGTTGATTGGAGCCGCCTGGAACGCAGCCCCGACTTCCAACGCGTATTCCGCGATGCACATGATTTTGGCTTGTCCAATCAAGGCGTTACGATACCGGTTCGCGGCCCATACGGGGATATCGGGTTCCTGAGCGCGACGCGGGATTGCTCCAAGGAAGAATGGCGTAAGCTGTATACCCATGTGATCAGCGATCTGCAGTCCATGGCCGTGCATATCCATGACAACGTGGTGACCTCGGATGAGCTGACAGGTGCGCTTTATCACCCGAACCTCTCGACCCGCGAGGCCGAGATCCTGCAATGGGTCGCGGCAGGGAAATCTCAGCAGGATATCGGCGACATTCTGTCGATCTCGCACCGCACGGTTGAGGTTCATCTGCGCTCCAGCCGCGAAAAACTCAGCGCTTTGACGACGCCTCAGGCCGTTGGGCGGGCGATCGCGATCGGGCTTATCACCCCGGGATAAACACAAAAATCACACAATTCGGCCAAAATACGGGAAACCCCCAATAGAAATCTCCCTTCAAACGAGTAACGATCGGTTTACCGAACAACCACTCGAAGGGGGAAACCATGATCATCGTAGTAGATGGGCTGAACAGACACCAATTCAGCGACGTTCTTGACGAAATGTTTGAACTGCGCGCGCGCGTATTCGGCGAGCGCTTGGGCTGGGACGTCAAAATCGAAGACGGCAAAGAAATCGATGAATTCGATCATCTGGATCCTGCATACGTAATCGGACTCGACGACGGGGGGAATGTCGTCGCAGCCGTGCGTGCCCTGCAGACCACCGGACCGCATATGTTGTCGGACGTATTCTCGGCCATCCTTGACGGCGAACCTCCGATCCGTAGCGCGACCATGTGGGAATCTACCCGCTTCTGCGTCGACACCCAAAGGCTGAACCGCGGCAAAGACAAGAACTCGGTCTCTTACGCAACCTGTGAGCTGATGATCGGTTCGCTGGAATATGCGAAGAACGCCGGTATTCAGGACATCATCACCGTAATTGACCCGATCATGGATCGGGTGCTGAAACGGTCGAACTGTGCGCCCTATGACTATGTGGGTAAAACCGTGCCGATGGGCAAAGTCTCGGCCCTTGCCGCCCTTCTGGATTGCACCGATGAACGTATCGACGCCATTCGGGACTTTGCCGGCATCAAAACCGATGTCTTCCTGGAAGAAGACAAGGCGCTCGAGCTGTTCAACAGCAAGAAGCTGGTTGATCAGAACCCTGCAAATCGCGACCACAAACCGCTCACAGAGCTTGAGAAATACTTTGTGGAGCAGATGAACGCAGCGCGGACCGAGGCCGAACGGCAAGATGTTCTGAGGCTCATCGAGACGCTCTCCAACACCTTCACGCCAGAGCAGAAGACCGCTCTGCTACATACCCCCCGTGCTTTTGCTCATGAGGCCTGACCCCCTCACCTCATAGTACAAAGCCACCCTAGCGGAGTCGCCCTGATCAGGCGGCTCCGCTTCTATTTTGGCGCCCGGAAAGGGGGGAAGAGGATTATTCCTCTTCCAGTGCCTCAACGGCTTTTTGCAGGTCGTCTTTGCTAACTTCTTTGTCAGAGACCTGAGCCAGTTCGAACACGTAGTCGACGACCTTGTCTTCGAAGATCGGCGCGCGCAGCTGCTGCTGCATCTGTGCGTTCTGCTGAACGAACTCAAAGAACTGACGCTCTTGCCCCGGGTACTGACGCGCCTGGTTCATGATCGCCTGAGTCATCTCAGCGTCGGTAACTTCTACCTCGGCCTTCTGACCCAGCTCTGCCAGCAGCAGGCCCAGACGCACGCGGCGTTCGGCCAGTTTGTTGTGCTCATCCGAAGGCTCGATCTCGCCGTGGTCGTGACCTTCCACATCCGGGTTTTCCTCGTGGAACAGCTGGTGTGCGATTTGCTTGGCTTCGGCTTCAACCAGCGACGGAGGCAGATCGAACGACACTTTGGTGTCCAGCGCATCCAGCAGACCACGCTTCATGACAGCGCGCGCGGCACCGGCATATTCGGCTTCCAGGCGCTCAGAGATTTGGCCCTTTAGGGCTTCCAGATCCTCGGCACCGAATTTGGTTGCCAGTTCGTCGTTGATCGCGGCTGCAACCGGCTCTTTCACTTCTTTGATCGTGCAGGTGAAGACAGCGTCTTTACCGGCCAGATGCTCGGCACCGTATTCCTCGGGGAAGGTGACTTTGACGTCTTTTTCTTCCTCGGCTTTCACGCCAACCAGTTGCTCTTCGAAACCGGGGATGAAGCTGTTGGAGCCCAGAACCAGCGGGTAGTCCTCGGCCGAGCCACCTTCGAATTCTTCGCCATCAACCTTCCCGACGAAGTCGAACACGATCTGGTCACCGTCCTTGGCTTTCGAACCCTTGCGGCGCGCTTTGAAGTCCTGCGCGGTTTCGGCCAAGTTGTTAAGCGCTTCTTCAACGGCTGCGTCGTCTGCTTTGACGACCAGCTTTTCCAGCTCAACCGATTTCAGGTCAACTTCCGGGATTTCAGGCAGCGCCTCGTAGGACATCGCGACCTCGACATCGTCGCCTTCTTTCCAGTCCTCGTTGGTCATCTTGACCTCGGGCTGCAGCGCAGGGCGGTCGCCGCTGTCTTCAAAGTGCTTGTTCATCGCACCGTCGATGGTTTCCTGCATGGCTTCGCCTAGCAGACGCTGGCCAAACTGCTTTTTCAGCAGCGCCATCGGCACTTTGCCTTTGCGGAAACCCTTCATCTCGACTTCGGGCTGCGCTTCGGTCAGCTTCTCGTTGACCTTGTCGTCCAGCTCGGCTGCGGTCACAACGATGTTGTAGCCGCGTTTCAGACCTTCGTTCAGCGTCTCGGTAACCTGCATTATGGTAGTCCCCATAGGATTCGGGGCGCGCAAAACGGCGCGCCGGGCAAATTTGACGCCTTCTATTTGCCCAGCCGCCCACGTGCAAGGGGGCAATGCCCGGATCACCCCGGTTTTACCGTCTTCAACAGCAAAAAAACGCCCCAGCTGGAACCGGAGCGTTTTGTGAAACATCTATCGCTGATCAGAACTGCCAGCGCGCGCCCAAGACCCAGGCTTCGTTCTTGTCGAACGACGTCCCATCTTCGAAATCGTGGTTGCGGTATTTCAGGTATGCATCCGTGTTGATCGAGTCGATCCGCTGCACGACAGCAATACCCCATGCTTTGGTGTCCGACCCATCGTTGTTGAAGTCTGAGCCATCGTAGTAGTCGATGCCCACACCGGTTTTACCCCAGGCCACCCAGTCGCCCTCGTATGCTATTTTTGCGTACCAGAAGCTTGGATCCGATGCGCCACTTGCGGTGTCGTCCCGCGACCCTGCAGCAGCGGTAAAGCTAAACCCGCTGGGCAGCAGAACCGAGGCAGACCCTATGGTATCCTTGCGCTCACCCGATACATTGTCGAAGTCTCGCACTGCATAGGCCACGCTGGCAGCAAACTCGACGCCACCGGCAAAGGTGTTGTTATACGCGATCGCAAAGTCGTAATACGTGTCATCGTCGCTGCTGGAGAGCGCGTTTTCACCATAGGCGATAGCTGCACTGAACCCGTTGAAGTCAGGCGTATCGTAGCGTACGCGCGTCCGGCGACCACCGTCAAAGTTGCTGCTGGAGTCACCTACCGTAATGTCGCTGAGTACCCCATCGGTTCCGCGATAGAAAAAGCCCGAGTTTTCATCGTTGGTGAAGGAATAGAGGGCCGTTCCAACATAAGACAGGTCCGTCTCAGCCGCCCCGTCCGAAGCCATGCTGCCCTGCCCCGCTGAGAACTTGCCGTAGCCGCCCTTCAGCGCAAAATCCACGTGACGGATGTCTTCCCGCGTCCAGCCGCTGAAATCCGTACCCAGCTGGTTCCATTCGCTCGAGTTTGGCAGTCCTAGTCCGGTTTCGAGCCGAAACGTAAACTCGTTGTCGCCGTAGGGCTGCATAAGGCGCAAGCCGACACGGCTGTTGGACAGGTCGTTGTCCAGCAAACGTGTCTCGGTGTCTTGTCCGTCGTCAACTGAGATCAGCGCCGGGTTGAACTGCCCGTAGAGCTCTACATATCCGCCGCTATTGTTTTCGTATTTCAGCTCAGCCGTAGCTGGAATGGCCGTGGTCGCCGCCAAAAGCGCCGCAACAGACGAGGTTTTCAGGTTAAGGGTCATGTCACTCACCTTGAAAGGGTTTGTTATTAGGTCTTGCTCACATGCTCACCACACCGAGCCGTTCCAATGGGGCGCGCCCTACGCCGAAAGAAGGTGACGAATCCGCAACAGAATATCTTGGTGCAATCAAGATAAGTTGTTTTAATTCAATCATCTAACTGCCTTCCCGCAAAAACAACGGGCTGCCCCCAAGAAAAATCCGACAGCTTCTCATGAGCGCAGCAAATAGCCGCTATGCGCACAGGGAAATTCCTGTAACGAACGCGCGATCAGATGTGATTTTCGCATCCCGATCGCGCAAGACGCACTTACATATTCATACACTTAAAAACATCAGGCAAGACCTCAGGCAGATCTTCAGCGATTAATCCGGGACCGAACTGGCGCGCGCATTCCACATGAAGCCACGCCGCCGTCTCCGCCGCGCCCATCGCGTCGAACCCCCGAGCCAATAATCCGGTGATGAAACCGGCTAACACATCCCCGGACCCAGCTGTCGCCAGCCAAGGGGCCGCGTGCTCATACTGCGCCGAATGAACCGAACACCGCCCGTCCGAGGCGGCGATCACTGTATCTGGCCCTTTGAACAGCACCACGCAGCCCGCACGCTTTGCAGCCTCACGCGTTGCATCCACCTTAGAAAAGGCGGGACCACGGGTCGGTGGGGCGGAGAGCTTCTCGGCAATATCAGGAAACAGCCGCGCAAACTCGCCGCCGTGAGGCGTCAGAACACACGCCACAAGTAGCTGAGCGAACAAGGCCGAAGGGTCTTCGGAAAATGCCGTTAGCGCGTCCGCGTCCAACACCGTCGCGCGCTTCGCCGCGAGGGCAACAGGTACCAGATCCGCCGCCCGCTCAACACCCATTCCAGGACCAAGACACACAGCGTTAAGTCGATGATCCGTCAGAATGTCGCGCAGGTCATCGCCCCCTTCGACCCGCTTCACCATCAGGGCCGTGATCTGAGAGGCCACCTCCATCTGCGCTGAGGGCGGAACACCCAATGTCACCAACCCTGCCCCAATCCGTAACGCCCCCCGCCCCGAAAGTCGCGCGGCTCCGGTTTTTCCAAACCCACCCGTCAGAATCAAAGCATGCCCATGCGCGTATTTGTGGCCTGGCGCTCCCTTCCCTAACTCCTCGCCAGACGGCTGCTGAACCGCCGTCACCACCTCGGACGCACTTGGCTCACCCTTAAGCCCGATATCCTTGACGACCAGCTTCCCGCAATAGGACGCCCCATCCTCCAGCACATGCCCAAGTTTGCGCGAATGAAACGTGACCGTCAGGGCCGAGCGGGCACAGCGCCGGCCATGTGCAGGAAACGCACCCCCCAAAACCTTTCCTGAGTCTGAACAAAGCCCCGAGGGCAGATCAATCGCAACCGTCCGCGGCGGCACGATTTCTGTACCGCGCCCCTGCCACCGCAAAGCCCAGGCATCTGCTGCATCATCATGCGACCAAAGGCGTTCCCAAAGCGCAGCATCGTCGATTGGCCGCGCCAACCCTGTCCCAAACAGCGCATCAATCGACACATCCGGATGGCGCAAGTCCTCATCCCCCAAATCCGCAGCCGCGCGTGTTGGTCCACCCCACCGCTCATAATTCGTCCGCGCGTCCTCAGGCAGTTTTGACGGGTCGCCAAACAAGACCACCTCAACCGCCCACCCCAGCTGTCGAAGCAGCCGCGCGACCACAAACCCATCGCCGCCATTGTTCCCGGGTCCGCACAGAACCAAGGCACGTAAGGGATCCTCTTCATCTGGCTCTAAATATCCCGGGGAGTTCGAGGGGCTGGCCCCTCGATCCCTCAGCTCCGGCCATTCCTCGAAGATCGCGTCCACAACGCCCTGACCGGCGCGCTCCATCAGCTCCAGCCCGGTCACCTCGCCCGAGTCGATAGCCGCCCGTTCCAGCGCACCCATCTGCGCAGCCGTCAGCAAATCAACCATCTCAAATCCTCACGCGATTCAATTTCGATTACTTTTTGTGCAAACTGATCAAAATTCGACCATGCGCCTTTTTTCAATGCACCAGATCACGCCGAAGCGCGCAATCGGATTGCTGCATCCCTTTAGACGTGATCACTGCTCCTCAGACAACCATGCAAGGTGAGCCGGAATGAAAAAGATCGAAGCGATCATCAAGCCGTTCAAACTGGACGAAGTGAAAGAGGCACTGCAGGACGTTGGTGTCCAGGGTCTCAGCGTGATCGAAGTCAAAGGCTTTGGCCGCCAGAAGGGTCACACCGAGCTGTATCGCGGCGCGGAATATGTCGTCGACTTTCTGCCCAAAGTAAAAGTTGAGGTCGTATTAGACGATGATCAGGTAGACGCCGCGATCGAAGCCATCGTCTCGGCCGCGAAAACCGACAAGATCGGTGACGGCAAGATATTTGTCTCGCCTGTCGAGCAAGCCATTCGCATTCGTACCGGCGAGACCGGTTCGGAAGCCCTTTAACACACCCATCTTCAACTCAGAGGAAACAAGAGAATGAGCAAGGACGCAGTTCTTCAGCTGATCAAGGAAGAAGGCGCAGAGTACGTCGACATCCGGTTCACCGACCCGCGCGGCAAGCTTCAGCACGTGACCATCATGGCCGACCAGGTCGATGAAGACTTCCTGGAAGAAGGCTTCATGTTCGACGGTTCGTCCATTGCGGGCTGGAAGTCGATCGAAGCGTCGGACATGAAACTGATGCCCGACACCGAAAGCGCCTATGTCGACCCGTTCTATGCGGAAAAGACCATCTGCTTGCACTGCTCGATTGTTGAGCCCGACACCGGCGAAGCCTATGAGCGTGACCCGCGCGGCACCGCTCAGAAAGCTGAAGCTTACCTGAAATCCTCGGGCATCGGTGATGTAGCGTACATGGGCCCAGAAGCCGAATTCTTCCTGTTCGACGACGTCCGTTTCTCGAACAGTATCAACAAGGTATCATACGAAGTTGATGCAACCGATGCGTCGTGGAACACCGACACCGAGTACGAGATGGGCAACATGGGCCATCGTCCGGGCGTCAAGGGCGGCTACTTCCCCGTGAACCCAGTTGACGAAGCACAAGACCTGCGTTCGGAAATGCTGTCGACCATGAAGCGTCTGGGCATGAAAGTGGACAAGCACCACCACGAGGTTGCGTCCTGTCAGCACGAGCTGGGCCTGATCTTTGACAGCCTGACCAAGCAAGCTGACGAGTTGCAGAAGTACAAATACGTCATCCACAACGTTGCACATGCCTACGGCAAATCGGCCACCTTCATGCCGAAGCCTATCGCAGGTGACAACGGCACCGGCATGCACGTGAACATGTCGATCTGGAAAGACGGCAAGCCTCTGTTCGCTGGCGACAAATACGCCGACCTGTCGGACGAAGCACTGTACTTCATTGGCGGCGTTCTGAAACACGCGAAGACCCTGAACGCGTTCACCAACCCGTCGACCAACAGCTACAAGCGTCTGATCCCGGGCTTCGAAGCACCTGTTCTGCGTGCCTACTCGGCCCGTAACCGTTCGGGCTGTGTCCGTATTCCGTGGACCGAAAGCCCGAAAGCCAAGCGCGTCGAGGCTCGCTTCCCTGACCCAGCTGCGAACCCCTACCTGGCGTTTGCTGCACTGCTGATGGCTGGTCTGGACGGCATCAAGAACAAGATCGATCCGGGCGAAGCCATGGACAAGAACCTGTACGATCTGCCTGCCGAAGAACTGGCCGACATCCCAACCGTTTGCGGTTCGCTGCGTGAGGCTCTGGAAGCTTTGGCGTCCGATCACGACTTCCTGCTGCAGGGCGACGTGTTCACCAAAGACCAGATCGACGGCTACATCGCACTGAAGATGGAAGAGGTCGAAACCTACGAGCACACACCGCACCCGGTAGAATATGGCATGTACTACAGCTGCTAAGCCGGTTGCAGACCTACCATTTCAAGGGCGTCCATTCGGGCGCCCTTGTCTCATATGGTGTGATCTTTCAAACTGGCCGTCAAAACAGGTTGGGAGAGAGCGCATGTCACCCGATGACCCGTTCGCGCAATTCACCGAATATGTGACCTCGGCTGAACAGTTGGAGGGCATCACCGGCGCGCCATTGCCTCAGATCATCGCAAAGGAATTGTCAGCTCTGGATCAGATGTGTCGGGACTTCATCGACAGGTCCACATTCTGCCTGATCGCATCAGCCAACCCGGACGGTTATCTCGATATCTCGCCGCGTGGCGACCCCGAAGGCTTCGTGCATGACATCTCGGACAATATGCTCGCCATCCCAGACCGCCCCGGCAACAAGCGCGTCGATACCTTTCACAATGTTCTGAAGGACCCACGCGTCAGTGTGATCTTCTTCGTCCCCGGCAAGATGGAGACGCTGCGCATTCGCGGTACGGCGCGTATCTGTGCCGATGAAACGCTCTTGAGGACCATGGCCATCAAAGGCAAAGCGCCCAAACTGGCGCTGCTGGTCCATGTCGAAACCGCCTTTGCCCACTGCCCCAAATGCGTCATCCGCTCCAACCTCTGGCAGCCGGAGAAATGGCCTGAATCCTCGGACCTGCCGAATATGAACGCGATGATGGTCAAACACGCCAAGATCGACAAAACGCCCGATGAGTGGTTCGAAGACCTCAAGCAAGCAGGCGAGTTGGATCTGTATTAAACCCTTTGCGAAGCAAGGGCTGGCGTTTAGCCTTGGCGCAGATTGTATGAGGGAATTTAACTGATGTTGCGCATTCTAACCCTGACGCTCGCTCTGTCTGCACCGACGCTTGGTCTCTCGGCTCCCTGTGGGAACACCGGTGCCGGGTTCGAGGCCTGGAAAGCTGATTTCGCAAAGCAGGCCAAGAAGTCCGGGGTGAAGAAGAAGGGCCTTCAAGCCCTCGCGCAGACGCAATATGCGACCGGAACCATTGCTGCAGATCGCAACCAGAAAAGCTTCAAATACTCGCTGGAAAAATTCATGCGTGTGCGCGGGGCCGACACCATTGTTGCGCAGGGACGCAAACGGAAGGCCAGAAACCCGGAATTCTACGCCGCGTTGGAACGCCAATATGGAGTTCCCGCCGGGGTTCTGATCGCCATCCACGGTATGGAAACCGGCTTTGGGGGTTTTATGGGCGACAGTCAGGTTGTGTCAGCAATAACTACCCTGGCCTACGATTGTCGCCGATCCGAGTTCTTTATTCCCCATGCAATTGGGGCACTAAAACTGGTCGATCAGGGTAGTATCACCATGGCGACAAAGGGGGCAAAACATGGCGAACTGGGTCATACGCAGTTTCTGCCCGGCAACGCGCTGACCTATGGTGTCGATGCCACGGGGGACCGACGTGTGGACTTCTACAACATGACGGATGCGCTGGCCTCAACCGCCAATTTTCTGCGCAAGAAGGGCTGGAAACCCGGTCGCGGCTACCAGCCGGGGCAGCCAAATTTCAAGGTTATCCAGCAGTGGAACGCAGCCTCGGTCTACCAGCAATCTATCGCGATAATGGCTGCCCGAATCGATGGATAGCCCGGCCGCGATCCCGCCGCGCACCCCTCACAGTTCAGCCACAATATCGCCATAGTTGCACGGAAAAAGCCTCAATCGCTTGGTTTCCAAAGCGTAGTCAATCCATCTGAATTTCGATTTTTTTGTAATTTCGTCAAATTCTGCCCCACATCGCGCTTTAGAATAATGCCCAAGACGACTTGCGGCAAAGGAATGCGCAGTGACCAAAAAGCACAGCTATCATGGCGGCTTGCAGTTTGCAGGCGACACCGACGGCGCGGTCGAGCGTTTCGGAACTATTGTCGCCGCGACCTTGGAAGATTACGGCCACCTCGTTGAGCGCAAGGCCCTGCTGAGCAACACTGAGGCGAGCATCGTCTGCAGCCAGTATCTCGTGCGATTGACGCTCGAGACCGAGGACCTGCAGCCCAACGACCGGCATGAGCGTCTGGACCGTGCCGCCGGCCTGAAAACCTTGGTCAGGCCGTCTGCGTCGCTTCCTCGCAACCGTTTGGTTATCAACATCTCCCCAGTGTCCCCCTTGCTGGATGATTCCGAAATCTCGGAGTTGATGCTGGTGGTTATCCTGTATCGCATGGTCGACATCTGCTCATCCCAGCGGGTGGAGTGGCTGTCGCCTCATACGGTTCTGACAGTCGAGCAGTTCATGAGCGCCTTTGACACGCTCGCACCGACCAAACCCAGAAATCGCAAACAGATCTTTCAGTCGGTCAGCGGACAGTTTGCAGGGTTGAACTATCCGGAACCCGAAGAGTCCGAGATTGCCAAACCTGCCCCCCGCCCCATCCAACTGACCGATGAGCAATTGCTGAGCATCGCCTTTCGCACCGAAGATGACCCGATGGCGCAGGCCGCGCCTGATCCGCAAGAGGACGCATCCGACCGCCCTAGCGACGCCCTACGGCTGAGTAGCTGGTGCCTGACGGGTGTCGTCGCCAGCATGTCGGCTCCGATTGCTGTGTCGATGGCCGCAGTCAACCTGATCCGGGGCGAGGATTTCCGCCTGAACACTCAGGTTCTGGTCTTTACCTTTGCCATCGTTGCGCTGAACGCCAGCAACGCCTTTGCCGATGTCGCCACCGCGCTCGGCATGTAACCCAAATACCGAAGACCCTCCTTGGAGGCCCCGCCATCAGGCGGGGTTTTCCATTTCTGGAACCTGGTTTGCGGCCAGAACGTATGTATGGATCGAAAACACCACAGCGCGCGTTTCCGGCAGGCGTAGAAGTGTCTGGCGTTCACTACGCAAAAATGGCGCGCGACCAGAATCGCGGATTTCACGCCGATCGCTGGCGCTTCGGGGTTGGTGCAGCTCGGGATCGTCATACCATAGGGCATTGAACCGCCAAAGCGGTCGCCCCGGTTGTATCCCGTCAAACAGACGCTGCACGCGACGGGCAATATCGTCATCATAGCTGTCCACGGGCACATGAATTCCAACCAAGGGCCGCATGAACTTTTCACGCAAGAGCCAACTGGCCGGAAAGCACAAGATCGCACCGGTCAGAACATGCTCATCTCCGTGCTTCTGGAGGATGCAGAAATCCTCTTGCACCAGATTGCACAGCGTATCCAACGGGTTTGCAAAATCAATCGGCACACGCACGCCATCCGGGCGCAATGCGCAGTCAGTCGCCTCTGGGTAGGTTTGACGTAGAACAAGCTGCATCAACTCCTGCGCGGCTGGCTCCGCCTCGGGGCACAGGGCCAGAACATCGTCCCGCTGGTTTTTCAACAGGGCTGCACGGTGCACCATCTGCGCGGCGAAGGCATCGTCCTGATGCAACCATTCCGCCATATCGGTGGGCTGAATGCCTGGCAACGCGCGGGTTTGGCTCGGATCGTATGGGATACTGGACTGTAAAATGGCAACCATGCCATCCACTTATCATCAGCCTGACCGACTGTCGGTAGAAAAGCGACCAAGAATCCGTCGTATTCTTCTGGGACACCCCAGACCGAAGTTTGATACCTCTCGGGTGAACCAGCAGAGGCCAGTCATGAACCAGCACTACCGCGACACGCGTAAAATCGATCCTACCCGAGGCGCAACGCTCGGTGATGGTACGCCGAATGACAATGACCGAATCGAAATCGGGCCCACCCAACTTGCCTTTGAGGAATGGGCCGCAGCCGGACTGACCCTGCCCAACCTCGAGCGTATGCGGGAACATCGCTGGAAACGTTTGACTAAAGCGATCGTGGATCGTGGTTATGGCGGGCTGCTGATTTTTGACCCGCTCAATATCCGCTATGCAACCGACAGCACGAACATGCAGCTGTGGAACACCCACAACCCATTCCGAGCCGTTCTGCTGTGCGCTGACGGGTATATGGTGATCTGGGACTACAAGAACTCGCCCTTCCTGTCCGAATTCAACCCGCTGGTGCGCGAACAGCGCTCCGGCGCGGATCTGTTCTATTTCGACCGAGGCGACAAAGTGGATGTCGCGGCGGATGTGTTCTCGAACGAGGTGCGGATCCTGATCGAGGAACATAGCGGCGGCAACAAGCGTCTGGCCGTCGACAAGATCATGTTGCACGGTCTGCGCGCGCTTGAGGCGCAGGGCTTCGAGGTGATGGAAGGCGAAGAGCTGACCGAGAAAACCCGCGCCATCAAAGGCCCGGATGAGATTCTGGCCATGCGCTGCGCCAGCCACGCCTGCGAAAAAGCCGTGGCCGAGATGGAGAAATTCGCCCGCGCCAATGTGGGGAACGGCAAGACCTCGGAAGATGACATCTGGGCGGTTTTGCACGCCGAGAACATCCGTCGCGGTGGAGAGTGGATTGAGACCCGCCTGCTGGCCTCGGGCCAACGCACCAACCCGTGGTTCCAGGAATGTGGTCCGCGTATCACACAACAGAACGAGATCATCGCCTTTGACACCGATCTGGTCGGCTCTTACGGGATCTGCATCGACATCTCACGCACATGGTGGATTGGTGACCAGAAACCGCGCCCAGACATGATCTATGCCATGCAGCACGCGCATGAGCATATCATGACCAACATGGAGATGCTGAAACCCGGCGTCATGATCCCTGAGCTTACCGCAAATGCGCACAAACTCGACGACAAGTTCCAGGCCCAGAAATACGGCTGCCTGATGCATGGCGTCGGCTTGTGCGATGAATGGCCTCTGGTCGCGTACCCGGACAAAGCGGTCGAGGGCGCTTATGACTACCCGCTCGAACCCGGCATGGTCCTGTGCGTCGAGGCCGCTGTTGGTGAGGTCGGTGGGGACTTTTCGATCAAGCTGGAGGATCAGGTTCTGATCACCGAAGACGGCTATGAGAATCTGACCAAATACCCGTTTGATGCCCGCTTGATGGGGCTGGAATAAGCACTCAGTCCGGCCAGGTCGAGCGCCGGACATTCCCGTGCCAATCCTCGGATGGAAGGGCGGCTTCGACACTGGTCGGGGTCGCCCTTTCCCAATTCTGACCCAGTGAAAAGCCCAATACCCCGCTGAGCGCGATAAGGATCAGCAGATCAGCGCGAAGGTTATGCTGGCGAGGGGCGCATGCCGTATGTGTCATCTCGGTCTCCTTGTCTTGCTTGGTGTGACAACTGCAAAATGGGGGGAGGAGATCAATTATGAAAACGAATATTTGATGTGTGCATCATCACATTTCTTGAATACCGAAATATTCACTGGATTTTGCTCACCTTCCCGTGACGCTTCCTACAATGGGGTTGAGACATCCGGCACAACTGCACACTATTGATCCCATACCGAAATCCAAGGAACTGCCATGCCCACCGAACGCATCACTTTTGCCGGTCACGACGGCGGCCGTCTGGCCGCGCGACTCGACCTGCCGGAAGGTCCCGTCCTGGCGACCGCTCTGTTTGC
Organism: Ruegeria sp. CK3; assembly: GCF_056536565.1. Lineage (NCBI taxonomy): Bacteria > Pseudomonadati > Pseudomonadota > Alphaproteobacteria > Rhodobacterales > Roseobacteraceae > Ruegeria > Ruegeria sp. CK3. The sequence continues at coordinate 169,766 of NZ_JBQFPV010000010.1, read as the reverse complement.
GCATTGCTTCACCTGCTCTAAGGACATTCCTGCCGTGCGTCGGATCTCGGCCCGTTTGGCGGCAATGGGCATTGCCGTTTTGCGTTTTGATTTCACAGGACTGGGCCATTCTGAGGGTGAGTTTGCGAACACCACCTTTACCTCGAATGTCGAAGACCTGATCGCGGCCGCGCACTACCTTGCCGGCCGAGACATGGCCCCTGCGCTGCTGATCGGGCATTCGCTGGGGGGCGCTGCGGTTCTGCGCGCGCGGGCGGGCATTCCTTCGGTCAAGGCGGTGGTAACGCTTGGGGCACCAGCCGATCCAGGACACGTCTCGCACCATTTCGAACAGGCTCTGCCCGAGATCGAACAAGAAGGCAGCGCCGAGGTTTCTCTGGGCGGTCGCCCCTTCCGCATTGGAAAGGCCTTTGTCGATGATATCTCCGAGGCTGCGCTGACCCCTTCGGTCGCCAACCTCAAGGCCGCGCTTTTGATCCTGCACGCGCCGCGGGATGAAACGGTGAGCATCGACAATGCCAGCACGCTCTTTTTGGCCGCCAAACACCCCAAAAGCTTCGTGACACTCGACGACGCCGATCACCTGATCACTCGGGCAAGCGATGCCGAATATGCTGCTGACGTCATTTCCGCGTGGGTTTCGCGCTATATCGACCTCCGCCCGCCTGCACCGCCTCCGGGCGCACCCGAAGGTGTTGTCCGGGTGACCGAGGCCGATCCCAATGGCTTCCTACAGGATATCCAGGCCGGACCGCGCCATCATGTCGTCGCGGATGAGCCCGCCTCATATGGCGGCACGGATCGGGGTATGTCGCCTTACGGCTTTGTCTCGTCGGGGCTTGGGGCTTGTACGTCGATGACGATCCGCATGTATGCGCGGCGCAAGAAGTGGCCGCTGACCAGTGTTTCGGTTGACGTGTGTCACAACAAGGTCCACGCGCAGGATGCTGGGCTGAACGGGGACGCCAAGGTCGATCTGTTCCGCCGCAAGATTCGGCTTGAGGGGCCTCTGGATCAAGCCCAGCGCGACCGTCTTCTGGAAATCGCCGACAAATGCCCGGTGCATCGCACGCTGGAGGGTTCGGCGCATATCACGACCGAACTCCTCCCCTGATTGTGACGATTCTCAGCCCCTGCGAGGCGCGGGCCGATGTATCGGAGGTCGCGCCGCTGGCGGCCGCGCAACCGGAGGCCGCGGACGCGCCGGAGGCTTCGCGATCGGCGGCGTCGGGCGCGCCGGGGGTCTATTGACCGGCGGTCGGTCCGGCCTGTCCGGACGGTCGATATCGATATCCACATCCACGTCGTGGTAGTAATCGTTCCACAGCATCGAGTCGTAGAAGGGATCGTACCCATATCCGACCCCTACCCCGACGCTGACGCCATCACAGGCCGCCAGCGTCAGGCTTGAGATCCCCAGACCCAAAACAAGAACGGATCGTTTCATCAGTTTACGTGTCATCTGAGTCCCCTATTGCAACGACCGGAACGACGCGAACACGGCGTTCAGATCATCCACATAGGCAGGATCGGCCCCGTTCCGCAGGATCGTCACAGCAATCGCAACGCGCCCACGGGGCAAATCAATAATGGTGGCGGTGAAACTCACCCCTCCATCTCGCGTGCCGGTGCCCCGGATCACCTTGGCAGGCAGTCCTGCAATACGAGTGTCGCTGGTGCTGGTCACCGTTGGATCATTCACCAGAAACTTGTCGATATCCTCCAGATACCGCAGCCCGTCCTGAATGCTGACAACTCCGGCGGGCGAGACGAACCCCATCCAGACCGAGTCATCCGTGACCGGCTTGAACCCCATCACACGCGCCACCGCGCGGGGGTCGCCCAACTCGGTATCTTCAATATCACGCGGCCCGCCTGTCCGCAGCACCCAGAAATCCGGCACCGCAAAGCTGAAGAGCGCACGCCCGGCGTCGGTATAAGTCACCGGGGTATCTGCGGCAGCTGGCACAGCTGCCCCGACCCAAAGGGCCGCGCAGGTCGCCAGAGCCGTCTTTAAACGAATACGCATATCTCAATTGCCTAATTATTTCACTGATCGCAGATTGGCCCGTCGCGGCTGGTCTTGTCCAGCACCGCCTTGCCTGGAAAAGAAAAACCCGCGCCTCGGATCTCGGGGCGCGGGTTTGAATTCCAGCAGGTTCAGGCGCCTAGCTGCGCGCGTCTCCGACCAGTTTCCAAACGGCGGGGATCAGCAGGGCCGCCAGACCCAGCTTGATGGCGTCGCCCAGCAGGAACGGTGTCAGACCCCATTCCAGGATCGGCTTGTCCCAACCGTAGAGCTGACCCAGCCACAGCAGGCCCGGTACGTAGATCAGAACGTTGGCCAGCAGTAGCGCCAGTGCCAGTTTGATAACCGAGCGGTCCCAGCCGCGCGCGGCCAGAGCACCCAGCAGAACGGTCGCCATCAGGTAGCCGACCAAATAGCCGCCGGTGCCGCCCATCATGTAAGTCAGACCGAATTTCTCGGCCGAGGAACCTGCGAACACGTCAAAGCCCAGCGCGCCAACAAGCAGATAGCCTAGCATGGTGATCAGACCCAGACGCGCGCCATAGGCAGTGCCGATGGTCAGGACAGCAAAGGTGCCCATGGTGATCGGAACAGGCCACATCGGCACTTTGATTTTCGCAGCGACCGCCAGGGCCACGATGCCCAGAGCGACCAACACAACCTGCTTTACAAGCAGCGCCGTACCTTCACGCGGGCCAAACGCATTGGCCAGAACGTTTACATTCATCTTAACTTCTCCCAATTCGGACCAAGATTTCTGCACCAGCAATGCCTTGTCAGCACTCAAACTGCAACATGATTACGCTACCGCGGCATAGTCTGTGGTCATTTCGTAGGCTTTTCGCGGCCCATTCACCGTCCATTGCACCGACCAGCGGGGCCAGTCGTGGAAATCATAGACCGCATCGTAACTGTCAGGCGCACAATCATGGTGGTCCGAGGCGTTTTGCTCGCCCAGCGTCAGGGCATGGAAAAACCGCCCGTCGTCGAAATGGATCAACACGCGATGTCCACCGTCGCGCCATAAATACTTGCGGGTTCCTTTCATTGGAGGCTGTCCGGGGATGCTGAGCGTCACCTCTTCGGTGTAGATCAGCCCGTCCTCGGATCGCAGCAGCTGGGCCTCTCCCTCAGCCTGCACGACCTGCCCAGCCCGCGCATCGCGGATCGTGCGCATCAGGCGCCAGCGCCCTTCGAAATCAGACAATGTTGTCGGTAAGGTCGTCATTTCCACTACCCCGGCCAGATCGCCGCAATCGGGCACTCATGCCTTGTTCCCATACGCCTGCGGCGTTAAACCCCGCCGCAACGCTCTCTGCCAAATCACAATAAGGTCCTGCTGCCAATGATTCCCCGTTATTCCCGCCCCGAGATGGTTGCCATCTGGTCGCCCGAAACCAAGTTCCGCATCTGGTACGAGATCGAGGCACATGCCTGCGAAGCCATGGCTGATCTGGGCGTGATCCCGCGTGAAAACGCCGACGCGGTGTGGAAAGCCAAGGACGTGGAATTCGACGTGGCCCGCATTGATGAAATCGAGGCCGTTACCAAGCACGACGTCATCGCATTCCTGACGCACTTGGCCGAGCATGTGGGCAGCGAAGAAGCCCGCTTTGTGCATCAGGGCATGACCAGCTCAGACGTTCTGGATACCTGCTTCAACGTGCAGCTGACCCGCGCCGCCGATATTCTGATCGCAGACCTCGAAGGGTTGCTGGCCGCTCTGAAGCGCCGCGCCATCGAACACAAAGACACGGTTCGCATCGGCCGCAGCCACGGCATCCACGCCGAGCCGACAACGATGGGCCTGACTTTTGCCCGCTTCTACGCCGAGATGGATCGCAACTTGTCTCGTATGCGCGACGCGCGTGCAGAAATCGCCACCGGCGCGATCAGCGGCGCGGTTGGCACCTTTGCAAACATCGACCCCCGCGTTGAAGAGCATGTCTGCGACCAGTTGGGTCTGGTGCCCGAGCCGATCAGCACTCAGGTCATCCCGCGCGACCGCCACGCGGCCTTCTTTGCCACTCTGGGCGTCATCGCCAGCAGCATCGAGAACATCGCCATCGAAATCCGTCACATGCAGCGGACCGAGGTTCTTGAGGCCGAAGAGTTCTTCTCGAAAGGACAAAAGGGTTCGTCGGCGATGCCGCACAAGCGCAACCCGGTTCTGACCGAAAACCTGACCGGTCTCGCCCGTCTGGTCCGCATGGCCGTCGTACCCGCGATGGAGAACGTGGCACTGTGGCATGAGCGTGACATCTCGCACTCGTCGGTCGAGCGGAACATCGGCCCTGATACCACCGTCACTCTGGACTTCGCGCTGTCGCGTCTAACCAGCGTGGTCGACAAGTTGGTCGTGTATCCGGAAAACATGCTGGCCAACATGAACAAGTTCCGCGGTCTGGTCATGAGCCAGCGCGTGCTGCTGGCCTTGACTCAAGCCGGTGTCAGCCGCGAAGATGCCTACCGTCTGGTTCAGCGTAACGCGATGAAGGTTTGGGAAGAAGGTAAGGACTTCAAAACCGAACTTCTGGGCGATGCCGAAGTCACCGCTGCCCTCAGCGTGGAAGAGATCGAAGAAAAATTCGATCTGGGCTACCACACCAAGCATGTCGACACGATTTTCGAGCGTGTCTTCGGGGAATAATCCATCCCACTAAAGCGCCCGGCCCCTCATCAACCGGGCGCTTTTTGCATCATCACGCACTTCGTGAACAAAAATTCTGTCTGCTTTGTGAATAAATCGAAAAGCTCCGGTGTTAGCTTTTTTGAAGATCACACTATGATTTCAATGAGCAGACCTGACCACGGAGTTAAAACTATGCGCATTCTTCTTGCATCCGCGATTGCACTGACCTCTTTCGCCTTTTCCCCCATAGTAGCCCACGCGGCCGGTGGCGGCGGTGCCAATCCCCCCAAGCCCACCAACACGACAAAGAAATGCCTGTTCGGTCGGGTCTGGAGCGAAGACCGCGGGCGCTGCGTCAAACCGAGCGCGACGAATTTCACCGATGAGGACCTCTATGAGGCCGTGCGTGAGCTGGCTTATGATGGTCAGCTGGAAAACGCCCAGAACATCCTGCGCGTCATGAGCGATCAAAGCGATGACCGTGTTCTGACCTACTGGGGCTTCACGCATCGCAAGATGGGCAACATTGAGCTGGCAAACGAATATTACGAGCAGGCCATCGCCACAAACCCCGATAACCTTCTGGCGCGCAGCTATATGGCTCAGGGCTTTGTTTCCGAAGGCAAAACCGATCTGGCCATCGCCCAATGGCGCGAGATCAAGGCTCGTGGAGGCGAAGGCACCTGGGCCGAGGCGTCTCTGCGCGAGGCCATCAAGACCGGGCTGACCTATGACTACTGAGGTTCAGCCTTTCTTTACCTGATTCCCGCTAACCTGCCTGTGGAACGGAACTTTGGCACCGCAGGCAGATGCAGTACATGAATACTTTGGTTCAGGTGGCACCGGAGGCTCAGCCCTCGGGCGCAGGTCAGGCGGACGACGCGCCCCGCGTCGTCCCCCGCACACTCAGCAATCGCCAAAAGGCCGCTATCGTGGTGCGCCTGTTGCTGAACGAAGGGGCGGATATTCCGCTAGAGGAACTGCCCGAGGAATTGCAGGAAACACTTACGCACCAACTGGGTCAGATGGGTCTTGTAGACCGTGTGACACTGGAGGCCGTGGCGCAGGAATTTGGCGACGCGCTGGATAGCGTGGGCCTGTCCTTCCCCCATGGCCTCGCCGGTGCGCTGGATGCGGTAGACGACAAGATTGCCCCCGCCACCGCAGCGAGATTGCGCAAGATCGCCGGCGTGCGTCAGATTGGTGATCCGTGGCAAAGACTGCGAGAAATTTCGGCCGAGGATCTGGCCCAGATGGCGCAGGCAGAAAGCATCGAAGTGGCCGCCGTTATGCTGTCCAAACTCGATACGGTCAAAGCAGCGCAATTGCTTGGGCACCTACCCGGCCCCATTGCGCGACGCATCACCTATGCTATCTCCAAAACGGCCAATGTGACCCCTGAAGCGGTGGAACGGATCGGTTGGTCGCTAGCTGCTCAACTGGATCAACGCCCGTCGAAGGCGTTTTCCGATGGCCCCGGTGCGCGCGTAGGGGCGATCCTGAACCAGTCAGCAGCCTCAACCCGCGATGGGTTGCTGACGGCCCTGAACGAAGAGGACGCTGAATTCGCAGACATTGTACGTCAATCCATCTTCACTTTCGCGCATATCCCGGCCCGTATCGCCACGCGCGATGTGCCCGCCATTCTGCGCGGGGTTGAACAAGCCAGCCTTGTCACCGCTCTGGCCGGGGCCGCCGCTGATGATGACAAGGCCTCGGTCGAGTTCATCCTCTCCAACATCTCTGCCCGTATGGCGGATAATCTGCGCGAGGAAATGGCCGAACGCGGGCGCGTCAAACAGTCCGAGGCCGAAGAGGCCATGACTGAGATCGTAGGGGCCATCCGCAGACTGGCCGACGACGGCACGCTAAAATTGGTCGAGCCGGAAGAAGACGAAGACTGACGTCAACCGGCTGAGTGCTTGAGCTTGCCGGGCCGGGCCTGTATGTCTGACCCAGCAAAACGCAACACGCCGTGAGACACTTCCATGCCTGTCGAAAAGTCAGAGCTCAGCCGGTTTGAGCTTGGGAAATACTATGTCGCCAGTCTGTTACTGAAAGGCGTGATCGGCGGCATGCGGTTGCTGCCATATGGAACCCGCATCGCGGCAATGGGGACCTTGGTGCGCGGATTGGCCCCGCTGGTGGGGTTTCGCAAACGGGTCCGAGACAACCTGAAACTCACCTGCCCTGAGCTTTCAGATCGTGACATTAACCGTATATCGGCTGAGGTCTCGGATAATGCAGGCAGGGCCATGATGGAACACTTCTCGCCCGACGGGTTCACGGCGCGCCAACGCAACGCCAAGACATCCGGCCCCGGTGTGGCCGCTTTTGATGCCGCTGCCGCCGAGGGGCGACCGGTCATGATCATCGCAGCGCATTTCGGGCACTACTTGGCAGCGCGAATCGCGCTGCAGGCCCGCAGCGGGCGCCCAATAGGTTGCCTATTCCGTCGCATGGCCAACCCGTATTTTAACGAGGCCTATGTCAAAGCCTTCTACAAAACCGGCTCACCCATGTTCGAACAAGGCCGGCGTGGGATGGTTGAGATGGTGCGCTCCCTCAAAGGCGGTGAAATGATCGCTATCGTCTCGGACCTGCACGTTCATGGCGGCGAGGAGTTAATGTTTTTTGGCAAACCCGCCGTCACATCCCTGCTGAATGCCGAACTTGCGATGAAGTTCAATGCGGTCATGATCCCCTGCTACGCAGTACGCCAACCAAATGGTCTGGATTTCGAGATCGTGTTACACGACCCGGTGCCACATTCCGACCCCAGAACCATGACGCAGCATATCAACGACGATCTGGAACAAATGGTGCGCCAGCATATGGGCCAATGGTTCTGGATTCACCGCCGCTGGAAGGCATGGAACGGGCTGGGTGTTCAGCCCGAGGATATGCCCTGATCACTTCACATGTGCGGCCGCAATAATTGGCCCGTGACCTGCCCGCTGCACCAGAACAACCGCTGGCAGGTCCGAATCCAACTGTGCTGCAAACGCCTGCTCATTGACGCCGTCCCAGCGCCCGGCTATCTGCCAGCTTTCCACCACATTGGCATAATCGAGGTCATGGCCCGCGAGCTCTCCACGCCGGATAGAGGCATGGCGCAGCGGCGTGTACTGAACGATCCGCACGTCGTAGGTATCCCCAGCTGGCAAGTCGATCGGCGTTACGCGCACCGTCACCTCTTGCCCCGAACGCTCGGCTTCGACTTCGGCTGTCGGAGCAGCGATGAGATGTGCCTTGATCAGCCGATCCAATTCCTGCGCCTTCGCGCCAACCACGTCGTGCTGCCCGTTGATCACCATCTGAGGTGTGTAGATCATCGACCGGCCACCATTGCGGGCATAGGCCCGTTGCCGCGACGTATGATCCGGAATGGCGTATTCGTCCTTCCAGCCGATGTAGTCCCAATAGTCCACATGCAGCGCCAGCCCGATCACGTCATCGCGCTTGATTAGCTCGTGCAAAAGCCGATCCGCCGGCGGGCAGGACGAACACCCTTGCGAGGTGAACAGCTCGATCACAACCGGATCCTCTTGCGCCGATACTGAAAAGGCGGCACAGGCGGATAGAATGGCGGCTGCTAGGGCAGATTTGAACATGTGTCCCCTCGGCTAGAAAATCTTGCAAAACGGATAAACGTTTTGCTCTTCAAGCTCCAATCAAGGTTTCTTGAGACGAGGCGATCCCCTGCACTTAAATTTGCATACCACAGTATACACTTTCATCTTGTCAGTAACTGACGCTTGAACCCCGGACAAACGTGATCAAGATAAACCGCAGCGAATCCCATTTTCCAAGTCATTTGAAAGGGAGGCCACAGGATGCCTATCAAAACCGGACAGGATAACGCCAAAACACGCCGCAGCCTGAGCGTGAATGGCAAAACCATTTCCTACTATTCCATCCCCGCAGCCCAAGAGGCCGGTCTGGGGGATTTCTCCAAGCTGCCCGCCGCGCTGAAAGTGGTGCTGGAAAACATGCTGCGGTTCGAGGATGACGGGTTCTCTGTCTCGGTCGACGACATCAAGGCCTTTGCGGAATGGGGTGAGAACGGAGGTAAGAACCCGCGCGAGATCGCCTATCGCCCTGCCCGCGTGCTGATGCAGGATTTCACCGGCGTGCCTGCCGTGGTGGACCTTGCGGCGATGCGCGACGGCATCAAAGCTCTGGGCGGTGATGCGCAAAAGATCAATCCGCTGAACCCGGTGGATCTGGTCATCGACCACTCGGTCATGATCGACGAATTCGGCAACCCGCGCGCCTTCCAGATGAATGTGGACCGCGAATACGAGCGGAACATGGAACGGTATCAGTTCCTGAAATGGGGTCAGAACGCCTTTAACAATTTCCGCGTTGTGCCACCCGGCACCGGGATTTGCCATCAGGTGAACCTCGAATATCTGGCCCAGACCGTCTGGACCGATACCGATCAGAACGGGGATGAGGTCGCCTATCCCGACACCCTCGTGGGCACCGACAGCCACACCACCATGGTCAACGGCATAGCCGTTCTGGGATGGGGCGTCGGCGGGATTGAGGCAGAGGCAGCGATGCTCGGCCAGCCGATCTCGATGCTGATCCCAGAGGTTGTGGGATTCGAACTGACAGGCGCGATGGTCGAGGGCACGACCGGCACCGACCTTGTGCTGAAAGTCGTCGAGATGCTGCGCGAAAAAGGCGTGGTTGGTAAATTCGTCGAATTCTACGGCGAAGGGTTGGATCGCCTTCCACTGGCCGACCGTGCGACGATCGCCAACATGGCCCCCGAATATGGCGCAACCTGCGGCTTCTTCCCGATCGACGGGGAAACCCTGCGTTACATGCGCAATACCGGGCGCGACGAAGACCGTCTTGCGCTGGTCGAAGCCTATGCCAAGGAAAACGGGCTGTGGCGTGATGAGAACTACGCGCCGATCTATACCGACACCCTGTCACTAGATATGGGCACCATCGTTCCTGCGATCTCGGGGCCGAAACGTCCGCAGGACTATGTGGCGCTGACGGAAGCGAAGGCCGCGTTCCTGAACGAGATGGAGAAGACCTTTAAGCGCCCGATGGGCAAGCAGGTCGAAGTCAAAGGCGAAAACTACGGTATGGAATCGGGCAAGGTCGTGATCGCCTCGATCACCTCCTGCACCAACACCTCGAACCCCTATGTGATGATCGGAGCTGGTCTGGTTGCCCGCAAAGCCGCCGCGCTGGGTCTGGACCGCAAGCCATGGGTGAAGACTTCGCTTGCGCCGGGATCGCAGGTGGTTTCCGCCTATCTTGAGGCGGCGGGTCTGCAAGACGATCTGGACAAGATCGGGTTCAACCTTGTGGGCTATGGCTGCACCACCTGTATCGGCAACTCGGGTCCGATCCAGCGAGAAATCAGCGAGGCGATTTCCGAGGGCGATCTTGTCGCCACCTCGGTTCTGTCGGGCAACCGCAACTTCGAAGGACGGATCTCGCCGGATGTGCGCGCCAACTATCTGGCCTCGCCGCCTCTGGTCGTTGTGTATGCGCTGGCGGGCACTATGGATATCGACCTAACCTCTGAACCCATTGGTCAGGACCGGGACGGCAATGACGTCTTCATGAAGGACATCTGGCCGAGCCAGAGCGAAATCGCGGAATTGGTCGAAGCAACCGTCACCCGCGAGGCGTTCCAGTCCAAATATGCCGACGTCTTCAAAGGGGATGAGAAATGGCGCGAGGTCGAGGTTCCGCAGCAGGAAACCTATGACTGGCCGCCGACCTCGACCTATATCCAGAACCCGCCATATTTTCAGGGCATGGGGGCCGAACCGGGCACGATCTCGAACATTGAAGGGGCCAAGGTGCTGGCGATCCTGGGCGATATGGTCACGACCGACCATATCTCGCCCGCTGGTTCGTTTGCCACGACCTCGCCCGCTGGTCAGTACCTGATGGAACGTCAGGTGCAGTCGCGTGAGTTCAACTCCTACGGCTCGCGCCGGGGCAACCACGAGGTCATGATGCGCGGTACCTTCGCCAATATCCGCATCAAGAACGAGATGCTGGACGGGGTGGAAGGCGGATACACCAAGGGGCCGGATGGCGAACAGACCTCGATCTACGACGCGTCGATGGCGTATCAGGCGAATGGCACCCCTCTGGTCGTTTTCGGAGGCGAGCAATATGGCGCAGGCTCTTCCCGTGACTGGGCCGCGAAGGGGACTGCTCTGCTGGGTATCAAAGCCGTGATTGCAGAGAGTTTTGAGCGCATCCACCGTTCAAACCTCGTGGGCATGGGCGTGATTCCGTTTGAGTTCACCGGTGGTGATACCCGCAAAACGCTTGGGTTGAAGGGGGATGAGACGGTCTCGATCCACGGTCTGGACACGATTGAGCCGCTGCAGGAGGTGCCCTGCACCATCACCTATGGCGACGGGACCGAGAAGACCATCACCTTGAAATGCCGCATAGATACAGCCCCTGAGATCGAATACATTGAGAATGGCGGTGTTCTGCACTATGTGCTGCGCAATCTCGCGAAAGCGGGTTGACGCGGTGTCGATCCACAGACTGAAAAGGACGCCAATCGGCGTCCTTTTTCTTTGCGAGGCTCTGCCTCGCGTTCCGAGGTATTTTTTGAACAAATTTGATGGAGTCTTAAGTGGACCATCAGCCGTTGGCAGGAGGTTGGTATGGAGAAAGTGGCTTTGGTAACGGGTGGCGCGCGAGGTATCGGGCGCTCAATCGTGGAAGACCTACGGCGCGATCATCGAGTTGCTTTCACATGGCTGTCCACCGAGCCCGATCCGAATTTAGAAGGGGAAGGTTTGCAACCGATACGGTCTGATCTGACGCAGGACGGACAGCCTGAAGCGGTTATACGCGACGTTGTGGAACGTTTCGGGCGGCTGGACGTGATCGTGAACAATGCGGGTTTGGTCAGATCCACTCCGAAAGAGGATTTTGACCGGGAAGACCATCGCGCAATTGTCGACTTGAACTTGTTGGTGCCGTCCGCGTTGCTGGCGGCTGCTCTGCCCCATTTGAAACCCGGCGCGGCGATTGTCAGCATTTCCTCGATGAACGCCGTTTTGCCACCGAAAGACGCGGTGATTTATGGGGCAAGCAAGGCAGCCCTGAACCTGTGGACACGCGGGATGGCAAAAGAACTAGGACCTCAGGGAATCCGGGTCAATGCTGTGGCACCGGGGGCGATCAATATCCCAGAAGACCCGCGCCCCGAAGACTTGACCGCCTTGTTCGTCGAGAACACAGCCGCAGGGCGGATTGGGCGGCCCGAAGATATCGCGAAGGCCGTACGGTTCTTGGCGTCAGACGACGCCGCATTCATCACGGGTGAGACCTTGGCTGTGACCGGTGGCTACAGGCTCTAACCGCCAGCCGCTTTTTCAAGCGCCGGGCGGATCGTGCTTTCGATCACACGTTGGGTGATCGGACCGGCGAAACGCAGGATCACGGTGCCCCCCCCGTCGATCACATAGGTTTCGGGAACGCCGTAGAGGCCCCAATCCAACGCCATGCGGCCCTGCTCGTCGCGACCGATGCCGATATAGGGATCGCCGAGTTCAGTCAGGAAGCTTTGCGCATTGTCCAATTTGTCTTTGTAGTTGACACCGTAGACCGGGATGCCTTCGTTCGACAGCGCCTCAAGGTTTGGATGCTCTGCCCGACAGGGGGCACACCAGCTGGCCCAGTAGTTGACCAGCTTGACCTGCCCGTCCCGCAGGGTCGCGTCGTCGAAAGGCGTTTTGCCCGGAAACTCAGTCAGGACGACCGGAGGGGCGGGTTGCCCTTCGCGGGCGGATGGCAGGGCGTTGGGGTCGTCTCGGAACATGCCGATACCGGCCAGAACGGCAAAAGCACCGAAGATCAGCGGCGGCGCGATCATCAAAGGCGAAATCTTAGCCATTGCGCGACATCCTTTGTTCGATTTTCTCCATTTCGGCCCTCACTTTGCGTCCCCGGATCACGCTGAAGACGACCAGCGCAACGAGCAGCAGGATCGAAGCAGCGTAGGACGACAAGACAGCGTCTGCGTATTTTCCAAGATCAGGCATCATGCGCCCACCCTTTCACGAGCCAGTAGCGCTTTGACCCGACGCGCACGGATTTCAGTGCCGGTACGATACAAAACCAATGCGATGAACAGCAAAACGAAGCCAATGATGCAGGTCAGCAATGGATAGAAGAACACGTTGCTGACCTTCTCTTCAGTATCCGTGCCCGTGACCGCTCCGGCCCGCATGACCGAGGCGCCCTGATGCAGCCCCTGGTTCCAGAAATTCACCGCATAGCGGCTGAGGATCGCGAAGACCGATCCCACCAGACACAGGACCGAGGTCAGGTCGGCGGCGGTGTCCGGGTCCTCGATCGCCTCCCACAGGGCGACGTAGCCGAGATAGAACAGGAACAGGATAAGGAACGAAGTCAGGCGCGGATCCCAGGCCCACCAGGTGCCCCACATCGGCTGGCCCCAAATCGCCCCAGTCGCAAGTGCTATCAGGGTCATCACGATGCCCACAGGTGCGGCGGCGCGCGCGGCCAGAGCGCTGACGTGATGGCGCCGCACCAGCCAGACCAGCGAGGTCACCAGCATCATCAGCCAGCAATTGATTGCCATCAGGGCCGATGGGACGTGCAGGTAGATGATCTTGACCGTCGAGCCCTGTCGGAAGTCATCGGGCGTGAAGAAGAAGCCCCAGACCAGCCCGACCACGATGCAAACCGCGGAGGTGATCCAGAAAAAGGGCAAGACACGCTCGCTGGTGGCAAGAAACTTGCGCGGGTTGGCATATTCCCAGAGGGCGTTGGCTTTGGCTGCGATAGACATATCAGCTATTTAGTCTGACTCGAGTTCATTCTCAATTGACCTTGCTCAAAGTTGTGGCGCTTCACCGCAGATTGATGCGCAGGACCGCTGCGCTGGCGAATGGAAGCAGAGCGATCGTGGCCATCGTGATCCCCGCCAGCATCAAAAGCGGGGTTTGGTTCTCCATCCCGACAGCACCCCGGCGGGCGACTTCTGCGCCGAAGATCAGGGTTGGGACGTAGAGCGGTAGAACCAGTAGTGACAACAACAGGCCGCCGCGCTTCAAACCGACAGTCAGGGCTGCGCCGAAGGTCCCTATGACGCTCATGGCGGGCGTTCCCAGCAGGAGCGAGATCACCAGCCAGAAGAACCCCGGCGCGGGAAGGTTCAGCAAGACGCCCAGAAACGGTGCTGCCAGAACCAAAGGCAAACCGGTCGTGATCCAATGCGCCAGCGCTTTGATCGAGACCACAGCCTCAAGCGGCAGAGGAGCGGTGGCCAGAAGGTCCAGCGAGCCATCCTCCCAATCCAAGGCCAGAAGGCGGTCGAGGGACAGCAGGCAGGCGAGCAAAGCACCCAGCCACAGAATTCCCGGCGCGATCGTCGATAGCAGCGACGATTGGGGACCTACGGCAAAAGGCACCAGAACCGTGACGATCAGGAAGAAGGCCAGGCCGAGACCAAAGCCTCCGCCTGCGCGGAAGGCCAGCTTCAGGTCGCGCAGCAACAGGGCGATCACAGGAAGCCTCCGTCAAAGTCATCGATGGGTTGCGGTTTGGCTTTGTAGGGGCCGACGTCCAGAACCTCTCCGTCGAGGCCGAGGTCGATATGGGTTGCAATCAGGGCCGAGCCGCCCTGCCCCAGATGCCCACGTACGGCGCCGGCGAACATCTGAACGGCGTTTTTGTCGAGCGAGACGGTTGGTTCGTCCAGCATCCAGATCGGCCGCCCCGTGACCAGCATCCGTGCAAGGCCCAGCCTGCGCTTTTGCCCTGCCGAAAGGTTGCCCGCATGGCGGTCGGACAGGCCATTCAGCGCAAAGGCGTCCAGAGCCGGCTGGATGTCATGGGTCCCAAAAACCGACGCCCAGAAGGCGAGGTTTTCGACCACCGTCAGGGTTGGCTTCAAACCATCGGAATGTGAGGCGTAGGCGATCTGGTCCTCGGCCCCTTCGATCTTTCCTGCCAAGGCAGGTTGTAGCCCCGCCAAAGTGCGGAGAAGCGTTGTTTTTCCGATTCCGTTCGGCCCGCGCAAAATGAGCGCCTGACCGGGGGTGAGTTTGAAGCTCAACCCCTCGAGCACGGGCACGCCACCACGGGTGATGGTCAGATCGGAAACGGATAATGTCATGAGACTCGCTTATCCGATTGGGGACGCAGGCAAAAGGTTGGATTTGACGCAGGGAGCTAGGGTGTTGCGCTTGGGTGGGTTCGGATGCGAGGGGCGCTGCCCCTCGCGCTCCCCGAGATATTTTTGGCCAGATGAAAGGGATCCCGTCAGACGGGGATAAGAGCGAGCGCGATGCGGCGACCTTCGGATAGCAGAACGTTGTAGGTACGGCAGGCGGCGGGTGAGTTCATGATCTCGACGCCGATCCCCGCAGATTCGAGAGTTTGGCGCAGCTCGGGCGGGATATGGGTCAGCTCTGCTCCGGTTCCGATGAAAAGGACATCGACGACCTCGGACAGCTCGCGCAGTGGCGCGAAGTCTGCGTATCCGCCCCACGTTTGCGTTCCCGTCGGGCCAGTCAGCACTGCGCCTCGACGAACACGCCCTCCGATCCGGAAAAAACCGGGGCCGTACCCGTCGACGGGTTCAGCATTGGTGTAGTTGATCTCATTCAATCGCATGCGCCGTGTTTACCCCCAAAGCGGCAGGCCGGACAAGGCCGCCAGCGCAATCGCCAGATAGGCGGCCGCGCGGTAGAGGCGTTCCCGGTCTGGTCGGAAAAGCCACCCGCCCAGCCAATTGCCCAGCAGGTTGGGTAGCGCCAGAAGAAGCCCCAACCCGGCAGCGGCGAGGGTGACCTGCGCCATGCCGGTCAGGTAACCGAGTAGCAGGAAGTCGAACCCGAACAGAAACAACAGGATTGTCGCGCGAATGACATCCACCGGCAGTGGGCGCGACATGTAGAACAGGATGACGGCCGGACCAGGTAGCCCTGCGACACCGCCAAGGAACCCGGCGGCTCCGCCGATACCCGTGACCATCACGCGGCTGACATGACCGTGATAGCGCAGGCCGAGGATCAGAATGGTCAGCATCGCAAGGGCCAGACCGCTGACCGCATAGCGGAAAACCTCGGGCGCGACCTGCGTCAACACCCATAGCCCCAGCGGAAGGACCAGTGCGCAGCCCAGCAGAAGGCGCGCCAGATCGCCCTTGTTCACTGCACTCCATGCCCGGCGCAGATTCGGCAAGGGGCCAAAGATATCCATGATCGTCAGACCGATCAGCGCTCCGAACGGGCCGAGATATGGGGTGGCGATGGGCAGGAAAACCAAAGCGGTGCCAAACCCCGAGAAGCCGCGAACGACGCCCCCAAGAAAGGCTGCAAATAAAACTACGGCCAGACCCTGTGGGGACTGGCCGAAGACCTCAGGCATCTACGTTGGCAAACTGGTTGCCTGCGTTGTTTGACGGCTTGGACCAGTCACGCTTGACGCCCAGCCACAGCAGGATGGTCGAGGCCACGAAGACCGACGAATAGGTCCCCACGATCACACCCCAGATCATCGCGAAGACAAAGCCGCGGATCACGTCACCGCCCAGCACGTAGAGCGAGATCAGCGCCAGCAGGGTCGTAACCGAGGTCATCACCGTTCGGCTGAGGGTTTCGTTGATCGAGATGTTGAGGACCTCTTTGAGGTCTTTCTTCTTATACTTCCGCAGGTTCTCACGCACCCGGTCGAACACGACCACGGTGTCGTTCAGTGAGTAGCCCACGATGGTCAGAAGCGCCGCGATGATAGCCAGATCGAAGCGGATTTGAAGCTCCGAGAAGATGCCGATGGTCAGGATCACGTCATGTACAAGCGCCGCGACCGCGCCAAGAGCGAACTGCCATTCGAACCGCAGCCAGATGTAGACGAGCACCGCTCCGATGGCCAAAACGATGGCGATCACGGCTGTCTGGATCAACTCGCCCGAGACTTTCGGGCCAACCGATTCCACCGAAACGAATTGGATATCGGGGATCACGGCCTGCAGCGCGCCCTCAACGGCTGTGATGGTCGAGGCTTCGACAGCTTCGGCATCTGCTTGTGCCTGAATGCGGATCATCGCGACGTTATCTTCTGGTCCGAAGGTCGGATCAAAAATTTCGGTGATCGAGACATCGCCCAGTTCGAGAGGTGCAATTGCGTCGCGGTAGATACCCACGTCAATCGGCTGGGTGCTTTCTGTACGGATCGTTGTGCCGCCCCGGAAGTCGATACCGAAGTTGAGGCCCTGCAACATGAATGAGGCGAAGGCCACAACCATCATCAGGGCCGAGATGCCCAGCCAGAGCTTCCAGCGGCTGAAGAAATCGAACGAGGTGCTTTGGGGTACGAGTTTCAGTCTCATGATCAAACCTCGATCGTTTTCGGACGGCGGCGTTCGAACCACATGACGACCATCAGGCGCGTCACGAAGATCGCGGTGAAGACCGAGGTCAGGATACCCAGGCCCAGAGTGATGGCGAATCCGCGCACGGGGCCGCTGCCCATGGCAAACAGGATCACCGCCGTGATGAAGGTGGTCACGTTGGCATCCGCGATGGCCGACAGGGCCTTTTCATAGCCCAGCTCAATCGCACGCGCGGGACCTTTGGCAGATTTCAGTTCCTCTCGGATACGTTCGAAAATCAGCACGTTGGCGTCCACGGCCATACCGACCGTCAGAACAATACCCG
The DNA here is from genome assembly GCF_056536565.1 of Ruegeria sp. CK3. NCBI lineage: Bacteria > Pseudomonadati > Pseudomonadota > Alphaproteobacteria > Rhodobacterales > Roseobacteraceae > Ruegeria > Ruegeria sp. CK3. The sequence goes on along the minus strand of NZ_JBQFPV010000010.1, from coordinate 152,404 downwards.
CAATGCCCGGCAGGGTCAGCGTGGCGCCAATCAGCGACAGCAGGCCGAACAAGAGGCCCACGTTGATGATCAAGGCAATGTTGGCGAAGAGACCAAACAAACCGTAGCTGAGCGCCATGAACACCAGCACCGCGGCAAAGGCTACCATAGTGGCGACTTTACCTGCGTCGATGCTGTCCTGACCCAATTCAGGGCCGATGGTACGTTCTTCGAGGAACTCCAGCTCGGCAGGCAAGGCCCCTGCCCGTAACAGGATAGCAAGGTTGGTGCTCTCCTCGACCGTGAAGTTGCCTGTAATGATGCCTGAGCCGCCGGGAATGTGGCTTTGGATCACAGGGGCCGAGATCACCTCATCATCCAGCACAATCGCGAAAGGCGCGCCGATATTTTCCAGCGTATAGTCACCGAATTTCCGCGCGCCCGACGTGTTGAACCGGAAGCTGACTGCTGGACGGCCGTTCTGATCGAACGAGGGCTGCGCATCCACCAGCTCTTCCCCAGTCACGACCGGAGAGGATTCAAGCGTGTAGTACACTCCGCTTTCGTCAATCGACGGCACTACTTCTTCACCGATACCGGCAGTGGCATCCGGGTCCGTGCCACGACCAACAACGGGGTTGAAGGTCAGCTGCGCCGTGGTGCCGATGATCTCTTTCAGCTCGCCTGCACTTCCGATTCCGGGGACCTGAATGAGGATACGGTCTGCGCCTTGACGTTGAATGGTAGGTTCACGCGTACCAACCTCGTCAATCCGGCGGCGTACGATCTCAAGCGATTGGCGCACGGTGCGATCATCCGAGGCGAGCTTCTCAGCCTCGGAGAGCTGTACAACGATTGTATCGCCATCGGCAAAAGCTTCGATATCGGTCGCACCGACACCTGTCAGCGTCTGAACCTGACGGGCCAGACCACGAACGGTTTCCAGTGCACGAGACGTCCCCTCGGGCTGGCTGATGCGGACGCGAATCTGATCGGGGTCCGAGTCCTGACGGCGGATCGTGCCAACGGTGGAACGCTCATCCCGCAGCGCGTCGCGGATTTCAGGCCACATCGCCTCCATCCGGGATTCGTAGACATCCTCGACCTTGACCTCGGCCAGCAGATGCGCACCGCCCCGCAGATCGAGGCCCAGATTGACCAAGGAGGACGGCAGCCAGTTCGGCCACAGCGCCGCTTCGGCCTGATTTTCGGGCGTATCCGCGCCAAGCTCAATCGCGGCTTTGGCGTCATTAGATTGTTCGACCCGCGTGTAGAACGCATTCGGCAGAGCCAAGAGCAGGCCGGTCACACAGACCAGCCAGATCAGAACCCGCTTCCAGGTATCAATTTGCAGCATAACCCTGCCTTTTCAAGGAATTGTAAGGCGAAGTTACTTCGCAGGTTCGGTCTTGTTCAGAACCTGAGCGATGGTTGACTTGACCACACGAACCTTAACGCCCTCGGCGATCTCGACCTCGATCTCGTTGTCGCCTTCCTTGACCTTCGACACCTTGCCGATCAGACCACCCTGTGTGACGACCTGATCGCCACGGCGCACAGCTTCGACCATGGCCTGGTGTTCTTTCATCTTCTTTTGCTGCGGACGGATCAGCAGGAAATACATGATCGCGAAGATCAGGATCAGCGGGAGAAACTGGGCGATTGCGCCACCTTCCATGGGATATTCCTTTTTCTTTGACCTGCGGCACCGTTCCGCAAATTTGGCGGGAACCTATGCGCTGATATGCGTGTTTGCAAGCAATGGCGGCAGCGTGACCCACCTGAACGCACACCTGCCGCCACAAGAACCGTCAAAACGTTGCAGATATGTCCTAGGAACACTGTTCAAACCGGGTATAGTTCCCAACAAGGGGGACACATGGCACGGCAATTCAAACCCTTCCATTTGCTACGTTATTTGCTGACTGCAATGGCAGCAGCCCTTTGGCTATGCCAACCTGTCGAGGCACAAGAGTCACCGACCGATGCGCCTGTGCCAGAAGCTGCAGAATCAGAAACTTTTATGGCCCCAGTGATAATAGACGGGGACGTTCTGTTTCAGGTTCGAGGCTCAAGCGCACTACCCGCCCCCGAGCGTGCCGAAGAAGTTCAAGACAAGATCATAGAAATCGCCGAAGCGTCGGACGCGTCCGAGGTTACGATCAGCTTTGAGGAAACCGAATTCGGCACCTGGGTTCTGGTTGATGGTGAACGGGTTTCGATCGTCACCGAAGCCGATGCAGAATTGGACCAGATGGAACTCAGCGTTGTCAGTGTTCTGCACGGCAATGCAATCAAACAGGCTATTGAGGCCTACCGTTTGAATCGAACAGAACAGGCGCGGGTTTCAGGTGCTATCGAAGCCGCGGCTTGGACCTTGGGCTTCATTGTCTTTATCGTTGTCATCTTGTGGCTACACCGCAGAATCAGACGGCGGACACTGAGATTCGTGAAGCGCTACCTGAAGGACGTGGAAACCGCCACGGCCAAGAGCGTTCAAGCCGAGGCCATTGCAGCCTTGGTGCGTTACGGTCTGAATTTCGCCCTGCTGGTGATTTTCTTCCTGGGTTTCTACTACTACCTGTCGTTTGTCCTACTGGCCTTTGCCGAAACCCGGTATTTCGCGCAATTGCTTTTGACCTATCTGACCGAGCCGGTCCTTCTGATCTTCCAAGGCATCCTCAGCTATATCCCAAATATGATCATGCTTGGCCTGATCGCCTGGGTAACTTTGTATATTATCAAGGGCATGCGGGTCTTCTTCGATGCGGTCGAGGCCGGATCCTTCGATATGGGGGATTTTGAGAAGCATTGGGTTAACCCCACCTTCAACATCGCCCGAGTGGTCGTGATCCTGATCGCACTGGTCTTTGCCGTGCCCTATATTCCCGGCTCGGATTCGGCGGCGTTTCAGGGCTTAACCATTCTGGTCGGTGCCATGCTGTCGCTGGGCGCAAACTCGGTCGTATCGAACATGCTGGCCGGGCTGTTCGTGATCTATCGCCGCTCGACCTCGATCGGGGACCGTATTCAGATCGGAGACCACATCGGCGACGTGGTGCAGATCAAGTTGATGGAAACACATCTGAAATCCATCAAGAACGAGTTAATCTCGATCCCCAACGCGCAGCTGATGAATTCGGACGTGGTGAATTTCTCGAAGAAAACGGATGGCAGCGGGCTGTTGCTGCACACAACCGTTGGCATCGGCTATGAAGAGCCGCCTGAAAAAATCGAGGCAATGCTGATCGAGGCCGCCAATCGCACCAAGGGGATCAAGTCCAAGCCCGAACCCTTTGTCCTGTGGACCGCGCTGGCCGACTACGCGATCAACTATCAGATCAACGGATACACGACCCGAGGCAGCATTATTCCCAAGATCCGGTCAGATCTGCATCGCAACATAGTGGCGGTATTCAACGAGAATAACGTGCAGATCATGACCCCCTCCTATATCGCTGATCCGCCCGAACCAAAGATCCCGACCGGGGAATGGGACGGACATCTGGCTCATCACGATGAGGAGCCGGACAGTTAGGCGCAGTTTGGTTAACCAGCGCTACACCCTCCGAGATATATGGTGCATAAGCAGTCGCAGTGATTCACTGCATTCAAGGATCTGAACTATGCACGACATCCGCGCCATTCGCGAAAACCCAGCCGCTTTCGACGCCGCACTCGCGCGCCGTGGGGACGCGCCGGTGTCGTCAGACCTGCTGCGGCTGGACGAAAGCCGCCGCGCCAAGATTCTGGCCGCAGAAACCGCGCAGGCCGAACAGAACAAAGCTTCGAAAGAGGTCGGCGCGGCCAAAGCCCGCGGTGATGAGGCCGAATTTGAGCGCCTGCGCGCGCTGGTCGCCGAAAAGAAGGCCGAAATCGCCCGGATGCAGACCGAGGCCAAGGATCTGGACGCTCTGCTGGCAGACCAACTGATCCGTATTGCCAACCTGCCCGCCGAGGATGTGCCAGAAGGCGCCGACGAGAACGACAATGTCGAGGTCAGCCGTTGGGGTACCCCGCGCGAACTGGACTTTGCTCCGAAAGAGCATTTTGAGATCGAGGCCGTTCAAAACGGTATGGATTTCGAAACCGCCGCCAAGCTCTCTGGCTCGCGCTTTGTGTTGTTGTCCGGAGGCGTCGCGCGTATCCACCGTGCACTGGCCCAGTTCATGCTGGACACGCATATCAACGAAAACGGTCTGACCGAAGTCAACGGCCCGGTTCTGGTTCTGTCCGAGATGATGCAAGGCACCGGCCAGCTGCCGAAATTCGGCGAGGACAGCTATCAGACCCGCGAAGGCTGGTGGTTGATCCCGACATCCGAGGTTTCGCTGACCAACATCGTCAACGACACGATGATCGAGGAAAGCTACCTGCCCCGCCGTTATACCGCGCATTCGCTCTGCTTCCGGTCCGAGGCGGGTTCGGCTGGAAAAGACACGCGGGGGATGCTGCGTCAGCACCAGTTCGAAAAAGTCGAGATGGTCTCGATCACCCATCCCGAGACCTCGGATGACGAACAAAAACGCATGGTGCGCTGCGCCGAGGGCATTCTGGCAAAACTGGGTGTGCCCTACCGCACCGTGATCCTGTGTACCGGAGACATGGGCTTTGGCGCCCGCCGTACCTTTGATATCGAGGCATGGCTGCCCGGTCAGGACACCTATCGCGAGATCAGCTCGGTCTCGACCTGTGGTGATTTTCAGGCCCGCCGCATGAATGCGCGTTTCCGGCCCGAAGGTGGCGGCAAGCCGGAATATGTCCACACGCTGAACGGCTCTGGCCTTGCGGTGGGTCGCTGCCTGATCGCCGTGCTAGAAAATGGTCAGAACGCAGACGGCACGGTCAGCCTGCCCGATGTCCTTGCCCCCTATCTGAACGGCAAGCTGACCCTGCAACTGGACGGTACGCTTGCATAAGAAAACCGGCATCCGCGTTGCGCGGTGCCGGTTCGAACCACTTGAAAGGGCGAGGAAGGGTTACTTCTTCGCCTTTTTCTTATCCTTCTTCTTGTCAGATTTTTTGTCCGACTTCTTGGCATCCTTTTTGCCAGCATCTTTCTTCTTGTCGGCCTTTTTGGACTTGTCGTCCTTCTTGGATTTCTTCCCCTTCTTGGACTTTGCTTTAACCTTGTCCTTGGCCTTTGAGAACGCGGCCTCCATATCGGCCCGCTTTTTCGCAGCTTTCTCAGCCTTGGCTTTTGCCTTGGCTTTCTTCTTGGCCTTCGCCTCTGCGGCTTCTGCAGCGGCTTTTTCCTCTGCGGCTTTGCGGGCAGCTTCGGCGGCGCGCTTCTCGGCAGCGGCGGCGGCAACTGTCTTGCGCGCAGCGGGACGTCGAGCCGCCGGTTTACGCGTAGCGGGCTTGCGGGCAGCAGGTTTCCGGGCGGCTGCGCGACGAGGGGCTGGTTTGGCAGCCGCCGGTTTCGCAGCAGTCGCCTCTTTTGCAGCGGCAATCAGGACCGCTGCGCGCGCCGCACCGACGCGGGGGACCTTGACCAGATCGTCCGGTTTCGCTTTCGCAACGGCTTCGGCGGTCTTGAAACCGTTATCGGCCAAACCTTTGGCGAGCGTATCGCCAACGCCTTTTATCTCGGTCAATGCGGTCATTCTGGGTCCTTTCTCTGTCTCCCTGGTCACCTGTATATACACAGGATATACGCTCTTCAAGCAGAGCTGCGCCTATGACGATCCATGGGCCAAGTCAGCAGTCTGCCCTTTTTTCGGAAATGGCACCAGCCGTTTGGCGTCTTCGTCCCATAGTTTCAGGTTCAACGCTGCCACGGCTTCGGGGAACTTGATCCGACGCGGCGTGTATTCGGGCGGCAGGTTATAGTGGCATTCACGCAACCGGTAGGACGGGATACGGGCGTTGAAATGGTGAATATCGTGCAAGGTGATACAGGCCACCGCGTTGTCGAACCACCAACCGAAATCCAGCGCTGACGAGCCCTGAAGAGCCGCGATTTGCGGATCCAGATCCGGTCGACGATCCCAATATGTGTCCTCGAAATTGTGCTGTAGATAGACGAGGAATACGCCCAGCATCCCACCCAGCAAGGAAAACACAAGCCAGACCAAAATACCGGTCGTCCCGGCGATCAGGTAAAGCAGCCCGAGAAAAACGACGATCGAGAGGTTGTGCAGAACAACGCCCTTTACACCAAACCGCACCGTGTTTTTGGGCCACCGGTAGCGAATGAAATAAGTGAACAAAGCACCGACCGGCACCAGAATGAACGGGTTGCGGTACAGGCGATAGACAAGACGTTTGAGCCAGTCCGCCTCGTTCCATTCCCGCAGGGTCATGGTGTGGATTTCACCAGTCTCCCGATGCTCAAGGTTGCCGATCCCTGCGTGATGCAGATTGTGGTTCTGCTTCATCACCTCAAAAGGAGCAAAGGTGACAGGCGACAGGCCGTGCCCCGCCCATTCATTCTGCTGCCGGGTTTCGAACAGGGAATGATGCCCGCAGTCGTGTTGCAGCACGTAAAGTCGCACAGCGGAAAAGGCGAAGATGATCCCGGCTGGGACCATGACATACCAATGGTCCACGTTCACAATCGCCAAGGCCAGCGAGGCAAAATAGACGGCGAAGGTTCCGAAATAGCTCAGGGCTGCAAGCCTGTTGTCCTGAACCGCGTATTGCCGCGTATAGTCTCTTAGATTCATCAAGCCCTCTCCCACGATGGCCCGTTTAAATGAGAAGCAAAAGGAATTCAGACCCGCCGCAGGACGGACCGCGCACAGGAAACAAATGCACGCTCCTGAATGCTAGCGTGCAGAAAGGGCGCTGTCACGCCCTTGCGCTGAAAACGCTGAAAATTGGCGCAGTTACGCGCGTCCCTTGAGGTGTTTGGCCAAGGCACCGGCGTTTTTCTTGCGCCGCCCTTTGTAAGGGTTCTTGTCACCTTGCCCGCGCAACGTCAGGCGGATCGGCGTGCCGGGCATGTCAAAATCCTCACGCAGGCCGTTGACCAGATAACGAGTATAGCTGGCCGGCATCTTGTCGGGATGCGAGCACATCACGACAAAGCCCGGCGGCCGCGTTTTTGCCTGGGTCATGTAGCGCAGCTTGATGCGGCGGCCTTGCGGGGCTGGCGGCGGGTGCTGCTCGAGCATGGCGGTCAGCCAGCGGTTCAGCGCGGCGGTGGGTACCCGGCGGTTCCAGATGTCATGCGCACGCAAGATGGCGGCGCGCAAACGCTCCAACCCCCGGCCCGTTTTGGCCGACACAGTGATCAGCGGTGCGCCCCGCAGTTGCGGCAGCAGCCGATCGAAGGAATCTTTGAGGTCTCGCAGCTTCTCCTGCTTGTTTTCCTCAACGTCCCATTTGTTGACCGCGACAACGACCGCACGGCCTTCCCGCTCGGCCAGATCGGCGATGCGCAGGTCTTGCTGCTCAAACGGAATGGCCGCATCCAGCAGGACGACGACCACTTCGGCGAATTTCACCGCGCGCAGACCGTCCGAGACTGAGAGCTTCTCCAGCTTCTCTTGGACCTTGGCCTTTTTGCGCATCCCTGCAGTATCGAAAATCCGCATTGGAGTGCTTTCGCCATCCGGATCGGCCCAATCGACCCGAAGACTGATCGCATCACGGGTGATCCCGGCTTCGGGACCGGTCAGAAGGCGGTCTTCACCCATGATTTTATTAATCAGGGTGGATTTACCCGCGTTTGGGCGACCTACGACGGCGACCTGCAATGGTTTGGCTGCGGTGATCAGAGGGGTTTCGCCCTCTCCATCCTCATCCAGCTCGATTTCGACCACTGGGGCGTCGTCTTCGGCCTCTTCCTCAGCCGCATCTGCCAGAGGCATCAGCTGGGCGTAAAGGTCGGTCATCCCCTCGCCATGCTCGCCGGAAAGGCGCACTGGTTCGCCAAGGCCAAGGTTATAGGCTTCAAGAACACCGGCATCAGCAGCCGACCCTTCGGCCTTGTTGGCAGCTAAAATTACGTGTTTGGAGCGTTTACGCAGGATCTCGGCAAACATCTCGTCGGTCGGGGTCAGACCGGTGCGCGCGTCGATCATGAAGAGGCAGACATCTGCCATATCCACTGCGCGCTCGGTCAGGCGGCGCATGCGGCCCTGAAGGCTGTCGTCGGTCGCGTCCTCTAGGCCGGCCGTGTCGATCACGGTAAACCGCAGATCGCCCAGCCGCCCTTCACCCTCGCGCAGGTCGCGCGTCACGCCGGGCTGGTCGTCGACCAAGGCCAGACGTTTGCCCACAAGGCGGTTGAACAGTGTGGATTTGCCCACGTTCGGGCGGCCCACGATGGCGAGGGTCAGCGACATGATACTCAACTTTCAAGACTCAGACGCGCCCTTTAGCGCATCTTTTGGTCAACGGAAAGCGTGTAGATCACCTTTGGTCGACACGACATACAGTGTTTGTCCGGCGACGACAGGCGCGGTGGTCGCGCCTCCGGGAACTTCGACCTGATGCACAAGCGCCCCGTTCACCGGGTTGAAGAACCGCAGGAACCCGTCATTCGAAGCAATCACAATGCGCCCTCCGGCCAGGATCGGGCCATAATGGGCCACGATCGGACCGCGACGGTTTGGCTTGTCCTTTACAAAGCCCGGTAGGTCCTGTGCCCAAATCACCGAACCATCGGCGCTGTTCAAACGCACCAGCTGGCTGCGGTCGCTGATCAGGAAGATGCTGTTGCCTGCGGGCCAGACAGTATCGACCGCGCCTTCATCTGCAGTCCAGCGGCGCTCACCGGTTCCCGCGTCAAACGCAACGGTACGGCCAGAGTGGTTACCGATGAAGATGGTGTCGCCCACTACCATTGGGCTACCGGTCACGTCGACGATCCGCGCAGTCGCGCGTCCACGGCGGCCACCCGCAACCGAGGCATTCCACCGGCTAATCCCGCCCCGCTTGAACGTCGCGGCGATATCACCTGAACCAAAGGCAAAGACAGCTAGGTCCGAGGTCACAACCGGCGCAGGTGCGCCCAGAACGTTGCCGACGCTAGGGGTACCCTCAATCTGCCATTGAATGCGGCCATCCTTGGTGTCAACGGTCCAACCGGTTTCATCTCCAGCGACGAGATATAGCAGTCCGTTACTCACCAAAGGCGCGCCACTGCCGGTTGCGTTCAGGCGTTTCTGCCATCGGATCGCACCGGTCTTTGCATCCAACGCCGTCAGACGGCCAAAACCCGAGGAGACATAGAGAACGCCCCCCGAATAGGCCATACCACCGCCCGTGGCATCCGCGTCTCCGTCGGTTGCTGGAATCAGATTAGTGCTCCAGGCGACTTGTCCCTGCGGTGTAACCGCCGAAACCGTCGCCCCCGCATCAAGCGTGTAGACCAGCCCCCCCGCGACAACTGGGTCGGCCGTAATTCGTTGTTTGCGTGAATCGCCATCCCCAATCGAGGCCGACCAAATACGTTGAGGTGTCGCACGCAGCGAAGCATTTGACGTCCGGAAGGCGGGCGTTCCGGGGCTTTGGGGCCAGCTTGCATTTGCGCTCTGCGATGGCAGGCTAATGGGTTGCGAGCCGCTTTTGGCAACCGTTTCAAGGTCTGAGGCAGGTCGGATATCCTCACGCTCGCCGGGCAAGATCTGTTCGGGTTCTTCACAAGCGGCCAGAGCGGTCAGGGCCAGTGCCGCAATCGGCAGTCCCACGCGAGAGAAAAGTCTTGTTACCATTTTAATCCGAACTCGCCTGTCATTAACCTGTGTTCCGCCCGATCAGCCCTGCTGAGCGACCAATGGCTCGGGCTCAGCGCCCAGTGCAACAATCAATTGCGCCGCGCGTTGTTGCAAATCCACGCTGACCTCTGCGTCCTGACGCAATGCCTGCAGACGCTCCAGCGCGGCATCTGTATCACCCTCGGCGATGTCGATCAGGGCCAGTTGCTCTTGGGCCAGAAGGCGCAGCGGAGCGCCGGGTGCGGCCAAAGCCTCGAAGTGTTGCCGACGGTCTGCTGCGGGCATCGTATCGGATTGAAGCAGCAGCGCCTTGAAGCTGGCAACGGCGCGGTAAATCTCGGGCAGATCGCCCTGAACGGCCACAGCATTCAGACTGTCGACCGCGTCCTGCCGGGAATCAGCATCGAGCTGTGAGGCGGACAGAAGCATGTTGCGCACAGCCTCACCACCCGGCGTCAACACGTCCACCTGCTCGAGGCCAGCGACGCGTGCGGCCGTATCGTTTTCCGCCAGCGCGGCCAGAATGTCATCGCCCAGCTTCTGAGCCTGCGACGTGTCCCGCGCCTTGCGGTATTCGTTGAAGGCGGCCCCACCGACGATCAGCACGACGGCAACAACACCGACCCAGCCCCAACGCCGCAAAAGCAGATACAGCCGGTCGCGGCGCACCTCTTCCGTGACCTCATCAATGAAACTGTCGGTATCGCTCATACCTGCCCCCGAGCTGTAATCCTGTCTTGGTGGGCCATGTCATACCCCGGCGCCACGGCCAAGCCAAGGGCCGGATTATGCACAATTCCGCTGACTGCGTGTGCCCTTGCCAAAAAAAATAAACCGAACTAATCAGTTTAGCGTAGAAAATACACAAGCCGACGCCCATCTTTCACTATACTACCCCGGCCTAAGCCGGCAAATTTTTTAAGGAGACCAGCTTTATGCGTCTGATTTCATTCATCAATGCCGCCTTGGTGATTGTCGCGCTGTATTTCCTTGTTTTTGAGCGTGACGCGCTGTTCGCCTTTGCAGGCCGAGGTGACGTCGAGGAAAGCGCCCCATCTGAGACTGAAGAGGCGGTGGTCTCGCTGGCCAATGAAAATGCTGTGCGCGTAGTCGCCCTGCGCTCGGTCGCGCGCGAGATTGACAGCGCCGTCCTGTTGCGTGGCCAGACAAAAGCCAACCGTCAGGTCGAAGTGCTGGCCGAGACGACCTCGACCGTAATCTCAGAACCTATGCGCCGCGGTGCCTTTGTTGAGGCGGGCGATTTGCTGTGTGAGCTTGATCCCGGCACCCGCCCCGCAAGTCTGGCGGAAGCGAAGGCAGGCAAGCTTGAGGCCGAAAGCCGTATCCCGGAGGCCGAGGCGCGTCTGGAAGAAGCACATGCCCTTGTGGCCGAGGCCGACATCAACCTGAAAGCCGCCCGCAAACTGTCAGAGACGGGCTTTGGCTCAGAAACCCGCCGCGTCTCCTCCGAGGCCGCGATGAGCAGCGCCGAGGCAGGTATCAAATCGGCTGAAGCCGGGTTGGAAGCCACCCGCGCCGGAATCGAATCCGCCGCTGCCGAGGTTGAAGCTGCCCAACGTGAAATGGATCGGCTGACGATCGAGGCCCCGTTTCAGGGCCTGCTGGAAAGCGACACCGCCGAATTGGGCAGCCTGATGCAACCCGGGACGCTCTGCGCCACGATCATCCAGCTGGACCCGATCAAGCTTGTTGGCTTCGTGCCCGAGACCGAAGTTAACCGCGTTCAGGTCGGGGCGCTGGCCTCGGCCCAACTGGTCACCGGTCGTCAGGTCGAAGGCCGCGTAACCTTCCTCAGCCGTTCGGCAGATGAGACGACCCGCACCTTTGAGGTCGAGATCACCGTACCGAATGAAGACCTGACTATTCGCGATGGCCAGACAGCGACAATCCGTATCTCGGCCGAAGGGGCTAAGGCGCATCTGCTGCCGCAATCAGCCCTGACCCTCAGCAACGAAGGGCAGTTGGGCGTGCGCACGGTCGGCGCGGGCGATGTGGTCGATTTCATGCCGGTCCGTGTGTTGCGCGATACGGCAGAGGGCGTTTGGATCGACGGTCTGCCTGAAACCACGGACATCATTGTGGTCGGGCAGGAGTTCGTCGTCAAAGGCGTCACCGTGAACCCGACCTATCAGGAGGTCACGCAATGACGGGTATCGTCAGCTGGGCCGCTGACCGGGCCCGCATGGTTCTGGCCTTCATCCTGATCTCGCTGGTCATCGGCGGGTTCGCCTATGTCAACCTGCCGAAAGAGGGCGAGCCGGATATAGAGGTCCCTGCCCTGTTCGTATCGGTCGTCTTCCCCGGAATCTCAGCCGAGGATTCCGAGAACCTGCTGGTCAAGCCGATGGAGACCGAGCTGGCAGACCTGGACGGTCTCAAAGAGATGACCGCCACCGCAGCCGAGGGCTATGCAGGCCTGTTCCTTGAGTTCGAATTCGGCTGGGACAAGACAGCGATCACCGCCGATGTCCGCGATGCGATGAACAGTGCACAGGCCGAGTTCCCGGACGGTGCCGAGCAATATTCGCTGAGCGAGCTTAACTTCTCCGAATTCCCCATCGTCATCGTCAACCTGACCGGCGCGGTGCCCGAACGAACCATGGCGCGTATCGCCAAGGACCTGCAGGACGACATCGAAGCGCTGGACTCCGTGCTTGAGGCTGGGATCGCTGGCAACCGGGATGAGCTGCTTGAGGTCATCATCGACCCTCTGCGCCTTGAGGCGTACAACGTCACTGCCAATGAGCTGATTACGGTTGTGCAAAACAACAACCAGTTGATTGCGGCGGGCGAAGTGGACAGCGCGCAAGGGGCCTTTTCGGTCAAAATCCCCTCGTCCTTCAAAACCGCGCAGGACGTGTATGGCTTGCCCATCAAGGTCAACGGCGACCGGGTCGTCACTCTGGGTGAATTGGCCGAAATCAACTACACGTTTGAGGACCGCGAAGGCACGGCCCGGTTCGACAACGTGCCGACCGTCGCTTTGCAGGTTGTCAAGCGCAAAGGCTTCAACCTGATCGACACGGTCGAGCAGGTCAAAGCGACTATCGCTGAAGCGCAAACCAAATGGCCCGCTGAATTGCAGGCGGCGGTGGATGTGGGCACCTCGAACGACCAAAGCCGGATCGTTGGGTCCATGGTCAGCCAGTTGGAAGGCTCGGTCCTGACGGCGATTGCGCTGGTGATGATCGTGGTTCTGGCCTCGCTGGGATCGCGGGCGGCGCTTTTGGTGGGCTTTGCGATTCCGACCTCGTTCCTACTGTGCTTTGCCTTTCTCGCGGTCATGGGGGTCAGCATTTCGAACATCGTTATGTTCGGTCTGATCCTGGCCGTTGGTATGCTGGTGGATGGCGCGATCGTTGTGGTCGAATATGCCGACAAGCGCATCAAAGAGGGCGTCGGCCCGATGCATGCCTATGTCGAGGCGGCGCAGCGCATGTTCTGGCCCATCGTCTCCTCCACGGCCACGACCCTCTGCGCCTTCCTGCCGATGCTGTTCTGGCCCGGTATTCCGGGTGAGTTCATGGGCATGCTTCCGGTCACGCTGATTTTTGTTCTCTCGGCCTCGCTGATCGTGGCGCTGATCTACCTGCCGGTTATGGGCGGTGTCTCGGGCCGTTTGAGCCGCATCTTCGACCGTGCCTCTGACTGGTTGCGCGGTCGCACGCCTTGGTGGCTGCGCGCCGTTCTGGTCCCCCCGTCCTTCTATCTGGTCTTCCTCGGCGCGATGCAGGTGCTGAACCCCTCTTATCTGGTCGAGGGAGGCAGCTCTCTCCTCGGGGCCGTTCTGATGATCCTCGGAGCTTTCGCCGGGTCGGTCACGCTAGGCGCGGCCCGGATCGAGCGCAAACCCGATACCAAGGTTCACACGGCCAAGGAACACACGCCCTTCGGCTATGTCATCAAGTTCCTCGTGGGCAATCCGGTAATGCCGATCGTCTCGATCGCTGCCGTTATCATGGCTGTGATGACGGTGATTTCGGTATTCGGCGAAAACAACCGAGGCGTCGAGTTCTTCGTCGAAAGCGAGCCGGAACAGGCCACGGCTTACGTCCGCGCGCGGGGCAACCTTTCGTTGATGGAAAAAGACGCCATGGTGCTGGCCGCCGAACAGGTGATTGCCGCGCATCCGGCCGTGATCAACGTCTTCTCGTTTGCGGGCGAAGGCGGGCTAACGCAGAACAATGGCGGCGCGCAAGACCCGGCAGACACGGTTGGACGCGTCCAGTTCGAAATCATCCCATGGGAAGACCGTCCCAACGTCTCGGAGCCCATTCTGGGTGGGCTGTTTGACCGGCATTTCATCGCCCCCGAATATGATGGCGACTATGTCCTGGAAGAACTGAACACCCAACTGGCCGAGTTGCCCGGTTTCGAGGTCGAGATTTTGGCGCTGGAGCAAGGCCCAGCCTCGGCCAAACCCGTTCATCTGCGGATGAAGGGTGACGCGTGGGAGCCGCTGACTGCTGCTACTGTCGCCGCCCGAGAGGTTTTCGACACGACCCCCGGCCTGATCAAGATAGAAGACACCCTGCCCCTGCCTGGAATCGACTGGCAGATCGACGTTGACGTCGCCAAAGCAGGCCGATTTGGCGCCGATGTGGCCACTGTTGGGGCCATGGTGCAGCTGGTCACGCGCGGTATTCTTCTGGGCGAAATGCGCCCCGACACTACGGATGAAGAGATCGAGATCCGTGTCCGCCTACCCGAAGAAGATCGTGTCCTGTCAACGCTTGATACATTGAAGGTGCGCACGGCGGACGGCCTTGTGCCTCTTTCCAACTTCGTCACCCGTCAGCCGGTCGCCAAACTGGCCGAAATCAACCGTGTTGATCAGGAACGCTATTATGACGTCAAAGCCGATGTCGAAGCTGGCCTGAGCAAAGCAGTGGTCGCTGGACCAGACGGTGGCGAAAAGCGATTGGCCGTTCTGCGCGCGGTTGCGGATGGGGCTGAGCCGTCCTCAGCTGCGATCACAGCGCCCAATGGCAAGCAGTACGATCTGGTGCAACTGACCGAGGCCGAGACGACCGAGGAGCTGCGCACCGCCGTTGAAAATGGTGAGGCAAGCATCGCGCCGATCAATCCCAACGAACGTATCGCCGTCCTGACCGAATGGCTGAACACTAACCCATTCGACCCTTCGATCACGTGGGAATGGACCGGTGATCAAGAGGAACAGGCCGAAAGCCAGGCCTTCCTGTCCAGCGCGTTTCTGGCGGCCCTCGGGCTGATGTTCGTGATCCTGCTGGCGCAGTTCAACAGCTTCTACAACTCGGTTCTGGTTTTGCTGGCAGTTGTACTTTCCACAACCGGCGTTCTGATCGGAATGCTGGTGATGGAGCAACCCTTCTCGATCATCATGACCGGTACGGGGATCGTCGCTCTGGCAGGGATCGTTGTGAACAACAACATCGTTCTGATCGACACCTATCAGGAGTACAGCCGCTACATGCCGCGGATCGACGCGATCGTGCGCACGGCTGAGGCTCGGATTCGCCCGGTTCTGCTGACAACGCTGACCACTATGGCCGGTCTGACGCCGATGATGTTTGGCCTGTCGCTGGACTTCATCAATGGTGGCTACACGATCGACAGCCCCACAGCACTGTGGTGGAAACAGCTGGCAACCGCTGTGGTCTTTGGCCTCGGCATCGCCACCGTGCTGACCCTGATCGTGACGCCATCGATGCTGGCCCTGCGGGTCTGGGTGACAACCTATGCCATCTGGCTGGGCAAACTTCTGGCGAGGGTCACAGCAGGCCGGTCCAGCCAGATCGCGAAGGACATGGCTATCGGCCAAAGCGCTCGGGCCGCTCAAGCGACCGAGATCGTCTGGGACGAACAGCCTGCGCCTCGGCCCGAGCAGGCTACAGGGACGGAAGAGGATCACCCGACCATCCCGCCCGGGTCACCGCTAAAAGCAGCTGAATAAACAAAAAAATGGCGAGCCGATGGCCCGCCATTTTTGTTTCTTCAAACGTCTTTCTATTCCGAGAACGCGTATTCGCCCAGATCGCACAGGTCCAGGTCGTAGTCCTCAACCGCGCTGCCGTCATCAAACACGCCGCGAATATCATAGACGCAGGTCACAAGCCCATCCGCGATCAATACATCGATCTCATAGTCTGGGGCGAGGTATCCACCCTGCAGAAGGTTCCCCTCCCAACTGCCGGATGACGCGGGGGAGACATTGAACTCGACCAGATCCGCGCTGGTTTCATTGACCAGCAGAAACTCCAGATCTTCGGCTGACGCGGCAGATGCTGCGAGTGTCAAACCGAGTATCAAGGAGGTGACGACTTTCTTCATTCTTTGCTCTTTCCTGTTCGATGGTAAAACCAAGCCTAACGCGATACTGCGCTAGCTGTGGTTTCAACCAGTGGACGAGTCGCGTCAAACAGAAAATCTCAGGCAGCCTGCGTGTCGGCCTGCTGGCGGCTCCACAATTGGGCGTAGCGACCTTCGCGCGCCAACAACGAATCATGAGTGCCCTGCTCGATGATCTCACCGCTTTCCAGAACCACTATCTGGTCGGCCTCGGCAATCGTGCTCAGACGGTGCGCGATGGTGATCACGGTCCGCCCTTCACCCGCACGGGCAAGAGCATCCTTGATCTCCTGCTCAGTATCGGTGTCGAGGGCCGAGGTCGCCTCATCCAGGAGCAGAATGGGCGGGTTCTTGAGCAGCGTCCGCGCGATGCCCACACGCTGCTTTTCTCCGCCTGACAGCTTGAGCCCACGCTCACCCACCTTGGTGTCATATCCTTCGGGTAGAGAGGCGATGAAATCATGGATTTGTGCTGCGCGCGCGGCCTCTTCCACATCGGCTTGCGTTGCGCCGTCGCGGCCATAGGCAATGTTGTAGCGGATGGTGTCGTTGAACAACACCGTGTCCTGCGGCACAACGCCGATGGCCGCGTGAAGGCTGGTCTGAGCCACATCCCGCACGTCCTGGCCATCGATTTTCAACGCCCCGCCGGTCACGTCGTAAAACCGGAACAACAACCGCCCGATGGTGGATTTCCCGGACCCCGTCGCGCCGACAATGGCGACGGTCTGCCCTGCAGGCACCGACAGCGACACCCCTTTGAGGATCTCGCGCTCCGGATCATAACCAAAGCGCACATTCTGCAGGGTCACCTCGCCACCATTGACCTTCAGGTCCGGAGCGTCCGGCTTGTCTTTCACCTCCGCAGGTTGTTCCAAAAGGTCGAACATCTGGCCCATATCGACCAGCGCCTGCCGAATCTCGCGATACACGGTGCCCAGAAAGTTCAGCGGCACGGTGATCTGGATCATGTAGGCATTCACCATGACGAAATCGCCAACCGTAAGCGTGCCGTTCTGAACCCCGATTGCCGCCAGGACCATCACTCCGATGAGGCCGCAGGTTATCAGGAAGGACTGCCCGAAATTCAGGAAGGCCAGCGAATAGGCGGTTTTCAAAGCCGCCCCGGCATAGGCCTTCATCGACATGTCATAGCGGTTCGCTTCGCGCTGTTCGGCGTTGAAATACTTGACGGTTTCGAAATTCAGCAGGCTGTCGATGGCGCGCTGGTTCGCTTCGGTATCCTGATCATTCATCTCGCGGCGCAGCTTCACGCGCCATTCGGTGACGGCAAAGGTAAACCAGATGTAAAGCGCGATGGTGACAGCCACGACGACTAGATACCAGACATCGAACAGCCACATCAGAATGATCGCGACAAGCAGCAGCTCCAAGATCAGCGGCCCGATGGAAAACAGCAGGAACCGAAGAAGGAACTCGACGCCCTTGACCCCGCGCTCGATAATCCGGCTGAGGCCGCCGGTCCGGCGTCCAACGTGATAGCGCATGGACAGTTGGTGGATATGCTGAAAAGTCTCCAACGCGAGCGCTCGCAAGGCCCGTTGGCCAACGGGGGCAAAGGCTGCATCGCGCAATTGCTGAAAACCAACGGTCATCATCCGGGCGACACCATAGGCCACGGTCAGCCCCACCGCGCCAAGGGCCAGCGGGGGCACGCCCTCGCCCGCCAGACCGTCCACCGCGCCCTTGTACAGGATCGGCGTATAGACGGCGATCAGCTTGGCCAACACCAGCATCGCCATGGCAATCACAACACGGCGCTTCACCCATGGCTCATCATCAGGCCACATATAGGGCGCAACCTTGCGGATCGTCCGCCAGCCAGAGCGGCGCTCGTCAATTCCGGCCAATTCGTCCGATGTCATGGGGGGCATACGTCGTATTACCTGCCTAGTGTGAAGTGCAATATGGGCTCCGGCCCGAGAAAGGCCAGAGCCTGAGCTTATTCAGGAATGGTGAACACCTGCCCCGGGAAGATCAGGTCCGGGTCGCGGATCAGCTCTCGGTTGGCGTCGAACAGGCGAACGTATAGCACGCCGTCTCCGAACCGCTCACGCGAGATGGCCCACAGGGTGTCGCCCGCTTGAACCGTTACCGAACGGATCGGCGCAGGGGTTTCCTGCGGTTGCTCCGAGGTCTGCGCCTCGGCCGCCTGCAACACCTCGACGGGTTCACGTTTGAAAGGCGTTTCAACCCGGCTCAGGACTGTGCCGTCGGAATGCACCTCGTCCACTCGCAGGGTGTAGACGCCGGGGTCGATTCCCTCGAGGTCGCCCCGCCAATTGCCATCCTCTTGTGGAGTCACATCCGCCACCAGACGGTTGTTGAGGTATATCCGTACAGCCGATCCTTCGTTGAGACGGCCTGTCAGTTGCACATCGCCGGTGTCTGAATAGCCGATTGTGTCCAGCTCAACCTGCTCGGGCGCGGAGTTCTCTTCGGACGGGGATTGCACCAGCTCTACCCCATCCTCGCCTGAACGCAGGATGGCAACCTGTTGGTTTTCAGCAGGAGTTTCAGTTGCTTCTTCCGCGGTCGACTCAGCGTCAACAACGGCCTCTTCTGTATCCGCTGCAGTGTTCTGGGTTTCGGCACTGGCATCTGCAGTTTTTGTAACGGTGTCCTCGGCTTCTGTGCCCGCGTCTGCGGTGTCCGTATCCGCCTCCGCAGCTTCCGTACCCGCCTGCGCAGTTTCCGTACTGGCGTCCGAGGCTTCTGCACCCGCGTCTGCGATTTCCGTCGGCTGCTCGGGGTCAACGGCTGCCACAGTCGTATCTTCCGCCTCAGGCTGGGGGTCTTCAGCAACTTCCGGTTCCGAGGGCGCCTCCTCGGCCGTAGGCGCTGGCTCTTCGGGGGCGGGCTCTGGCAGGGCTGCGATCAGATAGTCGTCGGATCGAACGGTTTCATCCCCATCCGTTGATTGCAGAGCAAGGCCGCGCGGATCATCACTGAACGGGACCGCAACGAATTCGGCGAACTGGCCCGTCTCATCGACCGAAAACTGATGCACGACCTCGCCGTTCAGCACCACGTCAACATCACTGCCCGGCTCGGCCTCACCCGAAAGCAACGCGCTGCCATCCGGCGACACGAAAATCTGGTCCAAAGCCGGAGGAGTCGTGGGAGCGGCCTCAACCGCGACCTCTTCGGGCTGGGCTTCGGGGTCTTCGGCCACGGGTTCCTCAGCCTCGGCTTCGGCGATAGCCACCTCTGGCTCGGGTGCGGGCTCCTGCGAGGCCTCTTCTTCCGGTGCAACCTCCTGCGCAGGGGTTTCCTCTGCAACCTCAACCTGTTCCTGAACAGGTTCCGAGCCGCTTGAAAACATACCCGACAAATACAGACCACCGGCCGCAAGTATTGCCACAAGGCCAACAAGCAGCCCCCAGATGAAGCTGCCCGAGCTTCCGCTTCCCGATGTGCCGTTCATTCTTTCCCTTTCATTCCGCCGCGAAACTGATGTGAGTGACTCGTGTTCCGGCGGACAGTTGAGCCAACCTATCAATCTCGCTATCAGGGGTCAAAACGTCTGAAACAAGCCCGGAGCGCACCTGTCATGTCCCAGAAATCCGTCTGTGTGTATTGCGGGTCACGCAATGGCACAAATCCCGCCTATTCTGAAGCCGCCAAGCAGTTGGGAACCGCGCTGGCGCAGGAAGGCTGGCGGTTGGTTTACGGGGCCGGAGATGTGGGTCTGATGGGGGAAGTTGCGCGCGCCACGCAATCTGCCGGTGGCGAGACCTTCGGCGTTATCCCGGTGCATCTGGTCCAGCGCGAAGTAGGCAAAAGCGACCTGACGCATTACGTGATCACCGAGACGATGCACGAGCGCAAGAAAGTAATGATCATGAATGCGGACGCCGTCGTGGTGCTGCCTGGAGGGCCGGGATCACTGGATGAGTTGTTCGAGGCCCTGACTTGGCGGCAGTTGGGCCTGCATGATAAGCCAATTGTGGTGGTGAATGTGGGGGGATATTGGGATAAGCTCTGCGACCTTTTGGAACAGGTGATCGAACAGGGCTTTGCCGATCAGTCTCTGTCAAGTTTCGTAACGTGGGTCGAGGATGCGGACGCGGCCATCGCCGCTTTGCGGTAGGCAGATTTGTGGGCGGCCGAAGCCGCCCGTTTTCATTCACGCTAAACGTGGCGCAGGGCGAAGGCGCTGTTTCAGCACCTGTTCGACCTTGTGAAGCGGGTGGTTGGTCAGGGTTTTATCCACCTCGGCCACGACTTTGGCCAGCACCTCACTATGCAGCCTGCGCCGCAGCAAACCCAGGACATGTGGGCTAGCCACCAGAACAAGCCTTTGGAATTTGCCTTTCAGCCCTTTGCGGTTCAGAAGATTAGCGAGGTCTTGCACGAACAGCGATTTCGCATGGGATTTCCAATCTGGCTCCTCAACCGCCGATTTCTGGTTCGGTCCCGGATCAGACCGACGCCCAGCCCGGTCAGTGGGGCGGTCTTGGGCCTCTTGCTCCTCAACCGAAACAACAACCAGATTGGGGTCTTCGGCATCGGTGATGTTCTCGACGAACAGCGCCTTTTCCCCATCCGCGATAACAACCCAGGTTCCCTGTTCAAGTGCAGCCATTATGCTCTCCCGTAGTGGTTTCCATGGCTATCCCTCCTCTATTGGGCACAAGTTCTTTGCTTCGCGGCCAGAGCGTTCTGGCGCGGTGTTTGCCTGCGCTTCCAAATGGGTGCGGTTCTCTCCCTCCGCTGTATTTACTTAAGTACTGGCGGACCGGGTACAATCCCGTCTCATACCGAAACTTGACGTATCGGCAAGTTTTCACCTGCGCTTCATGTTCGAGTAGATTGCGGACCTAGTGGATGCCTGCGGTCAGACCCCGCATCAGCCATCGCTGCAGCCCAATCACCACCACAGCCGGAGGCAGCAGCGCCAAAAGCGCCAGAACCATACCCGCCGTTCCACCAAAGCCCGAATAGGCCATGCCGCGCACCAAGGTGTCATGGTCCTGACTGGTGGTGGTGATCATGATCGGCCAGACATACTGGTTCCACCCCAGCACAAACAGGATCGCGAATACAGCCGCGATCATCGGCAGAGACAGTGGGACAATGATATCGACCAGCACACGCAGCGGTCCGGCGCCATCCATCTGGGCGGCCTCCATCACTTCATTTGGGATCTGCCGCATGTATTGACGGAAGACCAGCACGCCCAGACCGCTGGCCGTGATCGGCAGGATCATCCCGGCGTAGGAATTGAGCAGCCCAAGATCACTGGCGACGGCGAAGGTCGGCAAGATCCGGGTCTCGATCGGAAAGAACATCGCGATCAGGATCACGCCGTAGATCAACCCGCTGCAAGGCAATCGAAAGAACACCAACGCATAGGCGGCCATCATCGACATCACGCTTTTCAAGATGGCAACGCCAAGGGCGAGCACTAGCGAATTCCACATCATCGCCCCTGCCCCAATGCCTGCGCTGCTGAGGCCACCACGCCAGACCCGCTGAACCAAGGCCCAGAGCTCGGGCAGATCAAGGGCCGTGAGCAACTGCCAAAGCAGCAGGCAGACCGGCCCGCACATCAAGGCAACGCCCGCCAGAAGAATCGCGTGATCGAGGAGATGGTTTCCACGCAAGCTTGAGGTCCAATCGTCAAAATGGCGGTTTGCCAGTTGGTTACAGCAGGACTGTCACGGTTGAGGCGGTCCCGCAAGGTTTGCTGCGCGGATTAACCAACCGCGCCACATAAAAACTATGCCAATGAAAAAGGCCTGCCAGCGTCTCCGCCAGCAGGCCCTTGTGCCCAAACGGGACTCTCAGATCACATGCGCGATGCGACGTTTTCCCAGTTCACCAGGTTGTCGAGGAAGTTCGACAGGTAAGCCGGACGCTTGTTGCGGAAGTCGATGTAGTAGGAATGCTCCCACACGTCGCAACCCAGCAGAGCGGTCTGACCAAAGCACAGCGGGTTCACGCCGTTTTCGGTTTTGGTCACGGCCAGCGAGCCGTCAGCGTTTTTGACCAGCCATGCCCAGCCCGAGCCGAACTGACCAGCGCCAGCCGCGCTGAACTGCGACTTGAACTCGTCAACCGAGCCGAAGCTTTCGGTCAGCGCTTTTTCAAGCCCGCCAGGCATCGCGCTTTCGCCGGGGCCCATCATCTCCCAGAACTGGTTGTGGTTCCACAGCTGGCTGATGTTGTTGAAGATACCGTTCTGGGCGACGGCATTTGCGTCGTAGGTACCTACGATGATCTCTTCCAGCGACTTGCCGTCCCACTCGGTGCCAGCTATCAGCTTGTTGCCGTTGTCGACATAGGCTTTGTGGTGCAGGTCGTGGTGATATTCCAGCGTTTCGGCGGACATGCCCTTGGCTGCCAGCGCGTCATGTGCATAAGGAAGATCAGGAAGTTCAAAAGCCATGTCGGCCCCCTGTAAAATAAAAGTTGCGGTTCCTAAGGGTTAAATGCTTTGGCAACCGCCGCAGGTCAAGGGGCGAGACAATAAAACCCGGAGGTCCGCGATGCTGACACAGGCGCGCAAGATGTTTTACCGCGCCCGCGGATACTATGCTGGGAACCTGAATGGTCAGGCGTTCCGGCTGGATCCCTACCATTCCAAATTTTGGCGCAAAGCCTCGGCCGGAGATTGGGAGCCTGAGACCTTCGCCGTTCTCGATCAGTTCCTGTCCCCGGAAGACGACTATCTGGATATTGGCGCATGGATAGGGCCGACAGTCCTCTATGGAGCGCGCAAAGCCCGCCATGTGTATTGCTTTGAGCCCGATCCGACCGCGTTTCGCCATCTGGCCTGGAACCTGGACCTGAACAATATCCGCAATGTCTCGGCCTTTGGGGTCGCTCTGTCGGATCAGTTCGGAGTGGCCCGCATGGCCTCAACCCGAGGAGAGCCAGGCGATTCCACCAGTTCCCTTTTGCATGACGCGGCGCATGGAACGGATGCTTTGACAATCGCATGGGATCAGTTCCAGGCCGCCCAGGATTTAAGCCGCGTCTCGCTGGTGAAAATGGATATCGAAGGGGCCGAGTTCTTTGTCCTGCCTACGTTACTGGACTGGCTGAAACAGAAACGTCCCGCTTTGTTTCTGTCCCTGCATGCGCCACTTTTGGAAGAGGCGAACCGACGTTCCCGTATGGAAAGCCTGCTAGAAAGCCTAAGGTTCTACAACCATCTGTGCGACGAAAACGGACAGCCGGTGACGGTACAGGCGCTGTTGGAACCCGCGGCGCTCAGCCGCTTTCAAACGATCCTTTTACATGATTGAAGTGGGCGCCGTTCGGGCCTCCGATCACTCTTAACTGGTATTCCCAAGGTCGGAACGCAAAAGGCTCCGGCCAAAACCGGAGCCTTTTTTGACATCAGTCGTCGGTTCGTTAGTAAACCCCGACCTCACTGCCCGGCTGCGCCGCAACCTTGAGCAGTTTGAACACATAGTCAGCCGCCGAACGGAAGCAGACGATGCGCAGGGTCTCGTCGTCGTCCATCCAGAATGCACCAGCCACCTGAGCTAGACGCGAACGGCGAATTTGGCCGGGTTGGAAAGCCGCAGGTGACAGATCGACCGGAGCAACCTTGCCCAGAACTTCACGCGCGTTGCTGCCCGTGACTGAGAACACCGCACGGGCGTCCGAGACATTGACGGCCAGCGCATGCGTACCGCCAAGCGCGTTGGCCATCTCGGCCAGTTTGGCCTCAACCTCGGCATAGGGCACAAGCACCAGCAGCTCATCGGTGGACATCCAGCACACGCCGGTATCGCCATCGACCAGAGCCTCACGCTGGCCGGGCATTTTTTGCCCGGTTGCATCCTTGACAGCCTTGGCCAGCACCTTGTCGGACAGATCGCCGCGCAGGGTGATCATGCCCTGCAGGCCGACCTCGGCTACTTTGGCGATACCGTCATAGCTGGCGTGGTTCAGTGCACTGATGGGTTCAGACATTCTGCTTCTCCCCGTCCTTGTCGTAGAAGATCGGATCGACGATCTTGGCTTTGTAGGTTTTGCCATCGGTTCCCGGGAACTCGACAATCTCGCCCATGCGGTCAGGACCGTGCTTGATCAGACCCATCGCGATGCCTTTGTCCAGATTGGACGAGTAATAGGTCGAGGTCACACGCCCGATCATGTTGCGCTGACCGTTGGCATTGACGCCCTCGCCGACCGCATAGGCACCGTCCGGCAGAACCGATCCATCCACAGTCTCCAGACCGACCAGTTTCCAACGCTCTGAATCGGCCATATGGGTCCGCGAATGGGCGCGTTTGCCGAGGTAATCCTCTTTCTTCTTGGACAGCGCCCAATGCAGCCCCAGATCCTGCGGGATCACGGTGCCGTCGGTCTCATCGCCGATCATGATAAAGCCCTTCTCGGCCCGCAGGATGTGCAGACATTCGGTGCCGTAAGGCATCACGCCGAACTCTTTGCCCGCGTCGATCAGAGCGTCCCAGAACGCTTGACCCTGGCTTGCAGGGACCGCGATCTCATAGGACAGCTCACCCGAGAACGAGATGCGGTAGGCCCGCGCGTCGAACGCGCCGATCTTACCGTCACGCCACTCCATGAAGGGCAGCGCCTCTTTCGAAACGTCCATACCGCCACCGGCTTGAGCATTCAGCTTCTCCAGCACCTTGCGGGCGTTGGGGCCGACTACGGCGACCTGAGCGTATTGCTCGGTGACGTTGGCGACATAGACTTTCCAGTCCCACCACTCGGTCTGCAACCATTCTTCCATGTGCCCATGGATACGCTCGGCCCCGCCGGTGGTGGTGTGGCACAGCCATGTATCTTCGTCGATCCGCGCGACAACACCGTCGTCGATCAGGAAGCCGTTCTCTGAACACATCAGGCCGTAGCGGCATTTCCCGACCTTCAGCGTGGACATCATGTTGGTGTACATCATGTCCAGGAACTTGCCCGCATCGGGTCCTTTGACGATCAGTTTCCCCAGTGTCGACGCATCCAGCAGGCCGAGGTTTTCGCGGGTGTTCTTCACCTCACGATTCACCGCGTCATGCACTGATTCACCGGGACGGACATAGGCATAGGTCCGGCGCCAATGGCCGACCGGCTCCCAGTCTGCACCGTTCTGGTCGTGCCAGTTGTGCATCGGCGTTTGACGGATCGGCTGGAACACCTCACCACGTGCTTCACCACCAATCGACGCCAGCGAGATAGGCGTATAGGGCGGACGGAACGTGGTGGTGCCGACCTTCGGAATTTCCGAATCCAACGCATCGGCAAGGATCGCCAAGCCGTTGATGTTGCTCAACTTACCCTGATCGGTTGCCATACCCAGCGTGGTGTAACGCTTGGTGTGTTCGACGCTTTCATAACCTTCGCGCGCAGCCAGCTGAACGTCCGAGACCTTCACGTCGTTCTGGAAGTCCAGCCACGACTTCATGCGCAGCTGGATGTCCGCATTCGCAGGCATCAGCCAGACAGCGGCCATCGGAGCCTCGGCCGTGGTTTCGCCCGTCGGAGCTTTGGTGCGTTTTGCCTTGTAACCGGCCGCCTTCGCTGCTGCTTTACCTGCGGCATCCGCGTCAGTCAGAACGTCTCCGAGAGCCAGCGGACCGTTAGACGAACCCGCGGCGATCACGAAACCCTCGCCGTCTGCGCCCAGCGGAGGACGCTCGGGGTCGGGGCGGAAATGGGCATTCGCCTCATCCCAGATCAGCTTGCCGCCGCAATGCGACCACATGTGAACAACCGGAGACCAGCCGCCCGACATGGCTACTGCATCGCATTCAACCTCTTCCCGAGCACCACCGATGCCTTCCTGGTTGCACAGCGCAACTTTCTTGACACGCTTGCCGCCCTTGACCTTGGCGATGGCCTTGCCGGGATCGACACGGATGCCCAGCTGACGCGCCTCTTCTGCCAGAGGTCCGGCGCTTGCGCGCGCATCGACCACGCGCAGAACATCCACACCGGCTTTCTTAAGGGCAATCGCGGTGCGGTAGGCGTCGTCGTTGTTGGTTGCAACGATCACGCGGTCGCCGGGGGTCACGCCCCAGTTCACCACGTAGTCCCGCATGGCCGAGGCCAGCATCACGCCCGGAACATCGTTGCCCGCGAAAGACAGCGGACGCTCAATCGCGCCGGTTGCTGTCACGACCTGTTTGGCACGGATGCGCCACAGGCGATGACGCGGGCCTTGTACGCCAGGAGTGTGGTCCGTCAGGCGCTCGTAACCCAGCACGTAACCGTGGTCATAGACCCCTGCCGCCATGCAGCGATTGCGCAGGATGACGTTGTCCATTGTTTCGAGTTCAGAAACTAATTGTTCCACGAACTTATCCACAGGCTCACCGTCGATCGTACCGCCATCAACCGGAGCACGACCACCCCAATGCGCGGTCTGCTCGATCAGCATGACCTTGGCACCGGACTGAGCCGCCGCCTTAGCCGCCTGCAGACCGGCAACACCGCCACCGATCACCAGTACATCGGTGAAGTGGTAGAAATGCTCATAGGTGTCTGCGTCACGGTTGTCCTTGTCGGGTGCTTTGCCCAAACCGGCGGACTGACGGATGAACGGCTCGTAGACGTGTTTCCAGAATGGCTTCGGATGGATGAACATCTTGTAGTAGAAGCCCGCCGGCAGGAAGCGCGACAGATGGGTGTTGATCGACCCGATGTCGAACTCGAGGTTCGGCCAGTGGTTCTGCGACACGGATGTCAGACCGTTGAACAGCTCGGTCGTGGTGGCGCGCTGGTTCGGTTCAAACCGGTTGCCTTCGCCCAAACCGACCAGAGCGTTCGGCTCTTCCGCGCCACTGGCAACGACGCCACGCGGACGGTGATACTTGAACGACCGGCCCATCATCATCTGGTCATTGGCCAGCAGGGCAGAGGCAAGCGTGTCACCTTCATAGCCCTGCATCGAGGTGCCGTTGAAGGTAAAGGTAACCTGTTTCGACCGGTCAATCAGCCGGCCTTGATTTGCGAGACGGGTGCTCATGTTGCGGACCTTTCGCAGGCGGAATTTCGGATGGCTGGGCGGATCATTTAAACTCTCTCCACGTCCAGCCGGGACGCTTGGCTGTGATCGCGTCCTTGATCTCTTGCGGTGGCTCGGCGGTCTGGGCCGGATATGTGCCGAACACCTCAAGCGTGTTGGTGCAGCGCGCCGCGTGGAACCACTTGCCACAACCATTTGCGTGCCGCCAACGTTCGAAATGAACACCTTTAGGGTTTTCACGCATGAACAGGTAGTCGTGGAATTCATCATCCGACGAGCCGGGACCAAAGCGCTTCAGATGCGCTTCGCCGCCAGCGGCCAGTTCAGTTTCTTCGGCATCGACGCCGCAATAGGGGCAATTCAGGATCAGCATCGTGCCACTCCTCGCTTGAAATGTTGCAACCACAGGCCCAAATGCTCAGTATGGATATTGGACCAATTCTTACGCTCACCATTGCGATTTTTGTATTCGTCGCAGGCTGCTGGCTTTTTTTGAGAAGACAAACTCACAAAAAGCCATTGGAACAAACTCATACGCCGCATTCGCCCGGCAGCGGGTACGACCGAGCGGAGGCAATCCGAAACGGTGCAATGGGTGACAACGGGCATGATCGTTAACCCCAACCGAAAGCATGTTTCCGGTCTAACCATCAGTGCGCCACCCCGGCGGCGACGCTTTCGTCGATGAAGCGACCCTCTTTGAAGCGATCCATCGAGAAGGCTTCGGTCAGCGGTGAATGACCTGTGGCCATCAGCTGAGCCATACCCCAGCCCGAGCCCGGAATGGCCTTGAAGCCACCGGTGCCCCAACCTGCGTTGATGAAACAGCCCTGAAGCGGTGTTTTCGACAGGATCGGAGACCGGTCACCGGTCATATCCACAATCCCACCCCACTGGCGCAGCATTTTCAGGCGCGAGATCATCGGGAAGGTCTCGACCAATGCGCGGACGGTTTCCTCGATGTGATGGAAGCTGCCGCGCTGGGTGAAGTTGTTGAACCCGTCAGTACCGCCGCCGATCACCATCTCGCCCTTGTCGGACTGCGACATGTATCCGTGCACGGTGTTGGCCATCACGACAACGTCCATGCAGGGTTTGATCGGCTCGGACACCAGGGCTTGCAGCGCAACGGCTTCCAGCGGCAAGCGGAAGCCCGCCATTTCGGCTAGCTGTCCGGAATGGCCCGCAACGACGATCCCCAGCTTGTCGCAGTCGATCGCGCCCTTGGTTGTATCAACGCCAACAACGCGACCATTGTCCGAGCGCACGCCGGTGACTTCGCATTTCTGAATGATGTCCATGCCCATGGCCGAACAGGCGCGTGCATAGCCCCACGCCACCGCATCGTGACGCGCAGTGCCGCCGCGTTCCTGCCAAAGGCCGCCCAGAACCGGATAGCGCGGACCGTCCAGATTGATTATCGGCACCAGCTCTTTCACGCGTTCGGGCCCGATCCACTCGGTCTGAACGCCCTGCAGCGCGTTGGCATGCGCCGTGCGCTGATAGCCGCGAATTTCGTGCTGTGTCTGCGCCAGCATGATCACACCGCGCGGGCTGAACATGATGTTGTAGTTCAGGTCCTGGCTCAGGTCCTCATAGAGACCCCGCGCCTTTTCATAGAGCGCCGCCGAAGGATCCTGCAGGTAGTTCGACCGGATGATGGTCGTGTTCCGGCCCGTGTTTCCGCCGCCCAGCCATCCTTTTTCAATGATAGCGACATTCTGGATGCCGTAGTTCTTCCCCAGGTAATAGGCGGTCGCCAGACCATGCCCCCCGGCACCGACGATGATGACGTCGTATTTTTTCTTCGGTTCAGGCGAGCGCCATGCGCGCTCCCATCCGGTGTGATAGCGCAACGCTTCGCGCGCGACAGCAAAGGCTGAATAGTGTTTCATAAGCGAATCCATCCGGTTCGGTGATTGGCGCAGGTATGCCGCGTCGACCGGGTATATCCACGCCGGTCAACGCCGCAATATAGCACTATTGCGACATGTGGCACATTCGCGGCCATTTGTCCCTTTTTTTAGGCGGCCCGCAGGTCTAAGTCAGGGCAGAATTTCAGGAGAGAGCATGACGTTCTGGGTCATTTCATGTCTGATCGCGCTACTGGTCGCAGGGTTCCTCGGCTATACGCTTTTGCGCGGCCGCCGCGCGGGCGAACCAACCGCAGCCTACGATCTGCGCGTCTACCGCGAACAACTGGCCGGTGTTGACCGTGATCTGGCCCGTGGTGTCATTGGCGAAGCCGATGCCGAGAGGGTCCGCACCGAGATCTCACGCCGCATTCTGGCAGCGGACGCCCAGATGCAGGGCGACCGGGCAACCTCGGGCCCGTCGCGCGGGGTTTCCGTTGTTAGCATCGCAATCGTGATGCTGGTCGTGATCGGCGGCGCGCTGGCGATGTATCACCGAACCGGTGCCGTCGGCCTGCCCGACCAACCCCTGACCGCACGGCTGGCACTGGCCGAGGAGGTCCGGTCGAACCGCCCAGCGCAGGAAGCAGCCGAAGCCCTTGCCACCCCGCCGCAGCCGCGACAACTGGAAGAAAGCTACGCAACGCTGCTCCAGCAACTGCGCGACACCGTGGCGGCCCGGCCGAATGACCTGCAAGGGCATATCCTGCTGACACAGCACGAAGCCAATGCGGGGAACTTCAAGGCCGCTTATGCCGCGCAGCAACGCGTTATCGAGCTTTCGGGTCAGGCGGCAACAGCCGATGATTACTCGGATCTGGCCGAAAAGATGATCCTTGCAGCAGGCGGCTACATCTCGCCCGAGGCCGAGCAAGTTCTGGCCACCGCGCTTGAGCGTGATCCCCGACACGGCCCGGCGCGCTACTACTGGGGGCAGATGCTGGCCCAGACTGGACGTCCCGACCTCGCCTATCGTGTCTGGGTCGACACCGCGCGGGATGCGCCGGCGGGCGCACCCTGGGGTGATGCCATTCGCGCCCAGTTGGATGAGCTTGCCTTCCGCGCGGGGGTTTTCAACGGCCCCGACCCTAGCTCATTGGGGCAGCCCGGCCCAAGTCAGGACGATGTCGCCGCCGCAGCCGAGATGACCCCGGAAGAACGGCAAGAGATGATCCAAGGCATGGTTGACCGTCTTTCTGATCGCCTGGCGACCGAGGGCGGCCCTCCTCAGGACTGGGCGCGCCTGATCGCGGCGCTTGGCGTCTTGGGTCAGGCCCAGCGTGCAATAGATATCCGCGACGAAGCCGAGATCCTCTTTGCCGACAACCCCGAGGCGCTTGAGATGATCGACGCCGCCGCCCTGCAAGCCGGTATTGCCCAATGATCCACGACGATTTTGAGGACTTCGCCGCTTCCCTGTCGCCGATGACGGCGCTTATGGGGCTGGATCTGGGTGAAAAGACCATCGGCGTGGCGGTCTCGGACCGGATGCGCGGGGTGGCCAGCCCGCTCGAGACAGTGCGTCGCAAAAAATTCACCGTCGATTCCGCGCGCTTGCTTGAGTTGATCAAGGATCGTGAGATCGGTGGCGTCATCCTCGGGCTGCCCAAAAATATGGACGGTACCGAAGGCCCCCGTTGCCAATCTACCCGCGCTTTTGCCCGCAACTTGACCCGCCTGACCGACTGCCCCATCGGCTTCTGGGACGAGCGTCTGAGCACAGTTGCGGCAGAAAAGGCACTTTTAGAGGCGGATACGACACGAAAACGTCGCGGACAGGTTATTGATCACGTTGCAGCAGGGTATATCTTGCAAGGAGCGCTGGACAGGCTGCGCTTTTTGTAACGGGTCGGAGACCACGAATGACGAACATGGTTTGGCAGCGCGATGAGGTCGAAAGCCCCTGTGTACGAATCTGTGTTGTCCACCCGACAGAGCAGATTTGCACCGGCTGTTACCGCACCCTTGATGAGATCGCGCGCTGGTCCCGTATGGACAGCAGCGAACGCGCCGAAATCATGGAGGCTCTGCCCGCCCGCAAACCGCGCCTCGCCAAACGGCGCGGCGGGCGTTCGGCCCGCCTGAAAAGCTGACCGCTCAGTCCACCGGGCTGGTTTCATCCTTTGATTTGTCACACCTGCCCTGTTGTCGGGTCGCGAGTTCATCCTTAAACAGGTCTGAGTATTCGGACCGGCTGGTTCTTGGATGTTTTGTAGGCCGTTCCATTGTGGTGTCGACAGTCACGGGTTGCGCGTGATCTCGCAGCTTGGAAAAGCGTCGTAGAAAGCTTTTGAAAAACATTAAGGACCAATCAATTAAGTGTGCCTGCTGCGGGCCGGACGCACGCCTCGAAAAAAGCGAGGCGAAAGCCGGTTCCGTGAGTGAGTGGCGACCCGCAGCGGCACGGTCTGGCTAAACAGTTTTCAGCCGGAACGACGAAGAAAACGCCCTCAGTTGTATATTCATTGACTCAGCAATCAATAAACTTATCGCAAAGTGACCCCACGTCATTTTTCGTGACAAGCCGGGTTTTGAAGCCTACAAGTTGCGAAACGGGCAGATGTGGGCGTGGTCTGCTGGGGTAATTCGCGGGAACCGTTTCCCTCACGAGACATCAGCGTGTTTCAATCCATTCCGCGACGCCGTTGGCGCATTCGGGGCGGAAATAGGCAATCATCCGTCCATCCGGCCCGGCGGTCGCCCCATCTGGCCATGGCGCAACGCCATGCAGGCAATGGCGGTGCAGCAGATAGGCCTCGCCGGGTTTGGCAGGCAATTCGATCCTTGGGCAGGTCTCGAACACCTCGCGGCGGGTCGCCTGATATATATCGGTGATGTCGACCTGACTCAGATCGGTCTGGGACTGATCCGCAAAAGCCGCTCTGAAGGCCTCTCCCATAAGGATATGGCTACCTTCCCACAACACCATGGGCGAGGCATCGGGGCTGGCATCCGACAGGGGAATGCCCAAAATCCACGCATGCGGTTCATCCACGCGACGACGACGCTCCGGACCCATAGGTCGTAACCCGTCCACATGCGCCGCGTCGCGATTGCGCCTGTAGCGCCCGGCGGCCTCGCTTTCACCCTTTCGAGGGCGAGGATAACCCGGATAGATGATCGACACCTGCCCGGGATGCAGCGGCAGGCTGCCCAGATGCGCAGCGATGAAATCCATAGCCGTCCCGGACAGCGGTTTTGACGACCCAACCTGCCCTAGTTCATTGTTGGGCAAGGCATCGACCCCGACAAACCACGTGCCTTCACAATCTAGCCATTCGGCATGCTCAGGCGCCGTGACCGACTGCTGAGCGGCGGGCAAAACCTGCCCAACCCATTCGGCCAGAGCCGGGTCGAACGGAAATTTGACCCAACCCTTCGCCCAGAAATCCTCTACCATCCCAAAGCCTTCCGCAGCATGTTCAGAGCGACCAGTGTCAGGAACAGCGCAAAGACCCTCTTGAGTGGCTTCGGATCCATCGCATGAGCGAGTTTAACGCCCCACGGGGCGGTGATCATCGTCATCGCGACTACTATCCCGAAGGCCACCAGGTTCACGGCCCCGATCGTCAGCGGAGGCCTGTGTTCAGGGGCAATCTCCAGAAAGAGAAAACCCAGCACCGACGGCACGGCGATGATCACTCCGAACCCTGCAGCCGTTGCCACGGCCCGGTGGATGGGCGTGTTGTAGAGGCTCATGAGGGGGACGCCGAAACTGCCACCACCGATTCCCATAAGTACCGACAGGAAGCCTACGGATGGGGAAAGAACCGCGCGCTTGATCCCCTTGGGCATCGCATCCCCCAAGCGCCATTCCGAACGGCCAAAACCCAGATACGCACCAATCACCATGCCCAAAACGCCGAACAGCGCCTGCAGGGCCTCTGTCCGCAGGGCCGAGGCGACCAGCACGCCAATAATCGCCCCCACGACAATACCCGCCCCCCATCCACGCAGGATCTGCCAATCCACGGCGCCCTTCTTGTTGTGGGCCAGCACCGACCGGATCGAGGTTACGATGATCGTCGCCAGCGAGGTCGCCAGACACAGCTGCATCAACTGCGGCCCACCATATCCAAGCGTTTGGAACGCATAGAAAAACGCGGGCACAAGCACGATGCCTCCGCCAACGCCAAGCAGCCCCGCCAGAACGCCCGCAAGTGCGCCAATTACAAGCAAAAGGCCCAGCATCTGGGCCAGCAACATCGTCTCGGGCATCTTTCCCCCAAACCGGTCATAGACCGGGCTTCATTCGTTCAAACCTCGGCCAGAGGCGCCACGTGATCGAGGGCCTTCAGCATCACTTCGGGCCCTGCCCCATCCCGCACCGCCCCTTCCGACAGCGCGCGCCGCCAGGCCCGTGCGCCGGGGCGACCGGCAAAGAGGCCGAGCATATGCCGCGTGATCTGGTGCAAACGCCCTCCGTTGACAAGGTGCTGCTCGATATAGGGCACCATTTGACGAGCCACGTCGATCGGGTCCCGAGCGTTGCCGCTCCGGTAAATTCGCATATCCGCTTCAGAGAGGATGTCAGAAGGCTGATGATAGGCCGCCCGTCCAATCATCACCCCGTCCAGCCCGGCCTCTAGATGCGTATGCGCCTCGTCCAACGAGGTGATGCCGCCATTGATCGAGATGTGGAGATCCGCGAAATCGGTCTTCATCTGATGAACGAGGTCATAGTCCAGTGGAGGGATATCGCGGTTCTCTTTCGGGCTGAGGCCCTGCAGCCACGCCTTGCGCGCGTGGATCGTCACCCGTCGGCACCCAGCCTGCTGTATCTTGTCCAGAAAGTCCGGCAGCACGTCGCGCGGTTCCTGATCATCCACGCCAATCCGGCATTTGACGGTCACATCGACCGAAACAGCCTCACGCATGGCGGCCACACAATCGGCAACCCGCGCAGGGTCTTTCATCAACACAGCCCCAAACGTGCCCGATTGCACCCGGTCCGAGGGGCAGCCACAATTCAGGTTGATCTCATCATACCCGGCCTCGGCCCCTAGCCGGGCCGCATGCGCCAGTTCCTCGGGGTCCGAACCGCCAAGCTGC
Source organism: Ruegeria sp. CK3 (assembly GCF_056536565.1). Classification (NCBI taxonomy): domain Bacteria; kingdom Pseudomonadati; phylum Pseudomonadota; class Alphaproteobacteria; order Rhodobacterales; family Roseobacteraceae; genus Ruegeria; species Ruegeria sp. CK3. Next base: position 118,466 of record NZ_JBQFPV010000010.1, on the reverse strand, counting down.
AGCGCAACGGGATGTTCCTGCGGGCTATAATCCAACAGATGCAACGCCCCACCGCGCACCAGCGCGGGCGCGGTAACCATCTCGGTGTAAAGCAACACCTGCTCACTCAGCAGACGATGCAGAAATCGGCAATGACGGTCGGTCCAATCCATCATGGGCGCCACGCTTAAGCGCGCTGCTCGGTCCAAGTTCTTCACGTTATTATCTGTCACCTGACAAATCCCGGTCTGTGCCTGCGTGTGGCTATCACAGCGGAACGGCAAACTTGAGTCACATTTTGCGGCCCGAAGCCTCCTATTCGCTTGCGCGCTGAACGGGTTGTGCGTTTCATACGACCAAACGCGGCGACGTGACACAGGTGCTTGAGAGAAACACAAGCCAAAACAACAGGAAGGACCCGGCAATGAATAGCGTAGAGGTGATCGAAACCATCTGGATTCCGATGCCCGACGGCACGCAATTAGCCGCGCGTCTGTGGTTGCCGCCCAATGCGCACGAGAATCCGGTACCCTGCCTGTTGGAATACATCCCTTATCGTCGCCGAGATCGCACGCGCCTTCGCGATGAAACCATGCATCCGCGCTTTGCCGAGGCGGGCTATGCCTCGATCCGGGTGGATATTCGCGGCAACGGCGATAGCGGTGGGCTGGCCGAGGATGAATACTCTCACCAGGAAACGCAGGACGGCGTTGATGTCATCGCGTGGCTGGCCGAACAGCCGTGGTGCGACGGCAATGTCGGCATGTTTGGCAAAAGTTGGGGGGCCTACAACTCATTTCAGGTTGCAGCCAAACGCCCCCCTGCGCTGAAAGCCATCGCGCCCGTCATGGGCTGCGACGACCGCTGGCGCGAAGACATCCATTTCTACGGAGGCGTGCTGGCCGGCGACAATTTCTGGTGGGGCTCGATCATGCAATTGTTGAACGCCTTCCCGCCCGACCCTGAAATCGTGGGCGAGGACAAGTGGCGCGACCTCTGGCGTGAACGGCTTGAGGCGATGGAGTTCTGGCCTGCCATGTGGCTGGAACATCAGACCCATGACGAGATGTGGCGACGCGGCTCGATCTGCGAGGACTATGACGCCATCAATGTGCCCGTCTACTATTTCGGCGGCTGGGCCGATCTTTATCGCGACACGCCGTTCCGGATCTCGGAACACCTGAACGTGCCGGTCAAGGTGATGATGGGCCCGTGGTCGCACCTCTACCCGCACGAGGGCAAACCCACCCCACAGGTCGATTTCATCGCCGAGGTGCTGCGGTTCTGGGACTATTGGCTGAAGAGGATCGACACCGGGATCATGGATGAGCCGCCGCTGCACCTATACATTATGGACAGCATGCGCCCCGCTGGAACGCAAACACACCGCCCCGGTCGCTGGGTCGAGGAACCCAGCTGGCCCTCACCCAATGTTTCGGACCAAACCTATTGGCTGAACGCGGGGTCGTTGGACGCAAAGGCGCAAACAGGCGCGCCGATGCAGGTCACCTCGCCGCAGACGTTCGGCTCGGCCGGTGGGGTCATGTGTTCTTTCGGTATTCCAGGCGATTTGCCTTTGGATTGTCGGATCGACGCCGCTGGGGCGATGGTGTTCCGCAGTGACACGCTGGAGTCATCGGTGGACATTCTGGGCCAACCTGAACTCGCGCTTCGGGTCAGTGTCGACCAACCTCAGGCCTTTGTCGCGGCCTTGCTGATTGATGAGGCCCCCGACGGCGCGCAGACCCTGATTTCGCGCGGGTTCTTCAACCTGATGCACCGCGACAGTGACACGGAACCAACTCCGGTCGCGCCCGGAGAGGAGATGGAGATCTCGATCCAGTTGCACGCCATCGGCTACACCGTTCCTGTCGGTCACCGGATCATGGTGCAGCTTGCGACCGCCTATTGGCCTATCTTGTGGCCCGCTCCGACGCCTGTTACCGCAACAGTAATGTCCGGCTCCTCAGCACTGTCCCTGCCCGTTCGTACTAATACGGCGGATGCGCCGGCCCCTCGAGACCTTCCGGTTCCGACCCTGGGTTCGGTACCCGAGACCTCGACCAGAGGTCAGGGCGGGTCCGAGACGACGCTGACACGGGACACCCACACCGGCAGACTGACGGAGCGCGTCTTCATCGGTGGCGGCGTCATGGGACCGTCGTCAAAGAAGTTGCTCGAAACAGGGACCGAGATTTCCGACACGTCCGAGCGGATTTACTCCATCCTGCCCGATGATCCCCTATCCGCGATCGCGACTATGCGGCAGGAAACCCGTTTTGAGCGCGGCGACTGGGATACACGTATCAAGACCTGGTCTCAGCAGACGGCCACGGCGACCGATTTCGTGCTGAACGCTACGGTCGAATGCTGGGACGGAGACACGCTCTTCTTCAAAACGGAATGGAATCACGTGATCCCGCGCAACGGCATGTAGGGGCGGGTTTGACCACCTTATGGCGCTGAACGCTGCGCGGTATCCGGGCTGTATCTGCGCATCATCATCTCGACGCTGTTGTTGATCGTGTCCGCCATTTCCTGATGGCTGAGAACAGTGCCTGAGAATAACAGCGGCCAGAACGCCCGCGCCTTGATCAGGCCGATGAATTCGCGCCCGGCCTGTTCGGGGTCGTCGATTTTCAATTGCCCGTCTGCGGCGGCCTCGCGCAGCATGTCGATGAACGAGGCCGTCTTGTCCAGCTTGCCCTGCGCCTGTTCAGCCAAGGTCGGGTTGCGCAGGATTTCGCTGATCACCATGCGAGACATGGCCATCACATCCGGCAACATCAGAATGCGCCCTTCGGCCCAGGCCAGCTCGGTCAGTTGTTCACGAACATCGCGCCCTTTTTCGTACCTGATCTCAAGCACTTCCGCAAAGCGACTGGACAGTTCCGTCACGATTGAGCGGAACAGATTTTCCTTGCTTTCGAAATACTTATAAAGCGTCCTTTTGGAGACTTCAGCCTGACGCGAAATACGATCCATGCTGGCCGCCGCGAACCCCTTTTCCTGGAATTCGGCCACCGCAGCTTCGATGATCTGTGCATATTTGGACGCATTGGGCGCGCTGATCTCATTCATTCCATTGCTATAGACCCATTGACAGCATCGGGTCAAACACTAGGTAAACGCGGGAGTTTACAGGCGCGACTTTCTGTGCCACATGTAAACCCGCCAGTTTACCGACTCAGGTAGCAAGCCAACACGGAGTATCCCCTCATGGCCATCAATCTGAAACTGAACGGCGAGACGCATACAGTCGACGCCGAACCCGGCACGCCCCTGCTCTGGGTGATCCGGGATGAGCTGAAGCTCACAGGAACCAAATTCGGTTGCGGTGTCGCGTCTTGCGGCGCCTGCACCGTGCATCTGAACGGCGAGCCCGTCCGCTCGTGCCAGACATATATCGAAGACGTCGAAGACTCCGAGATCACCACAATCGAAGCCGTCGGTGAGGACAAGATCGGCGCAGCTGTCCAACAGGCCTGGGTCGAACTGGACGTGGTTCAGTGCGGCTACTGCCAGTCGGGTCAGGTGATGTCAGCCGTTGGCCTGCTGGCTGAGAACCCCAAGCCCAGCGCAGAGGAAATCGACGCGTACATGTACGGCAACGCCTGCCGCTGTGCCACCTATCAACGTATCCGCGCCGGCATCCAGCGCGCATCTGAAATTCTGGAGGCCTGATCCATGACCATCAACACCTCTCGCCGTGGATTTCTGAAAGGCGCCGCTGCTGCTGGCGCGGTCCTGCTGGTTGGCGCACGTCCGGATGGCGCACTGGCGGCGGCTTCACCCGAGACCGCTCAGTTCAACCCCTTCGTGAAAATTGATGCGGATGGCACCGTGACAGCCATCGTAAAGCACTTTGAGAAGGGTCAGGGCCCTGCGACCGGTCTGCCCACGCTGATTGCCGAAGAAATCGGCCTGACGATGGACCAGATCGAATACGAATTCGCGCCCTCTGATCCCAACGTCTACAACAACCTACTGTTCGGACCGTTCCAGGGTACTGGCGGGTCGACCGCGATGGCGAATTCGTGGCTGCAATACCGTCAGGCCGGTGCTGCCGCACGCGAGATGCTGATCAATGCGGCGGCCCAAAGCTGGCGTGTCGACGCATCGGGCATCACAATCGAAGAAGGCATTGTCAAATCCGGCGACCAATCCGCTCCGATTGCCGAATTCGTGGCCGCAGCCGCTCAGCTGGACGCCCCGGCCGAGCCACGCCTGAAGGACCCCTCCGAGTTCCGCCTGATCGGAAACGAAGCCGTTCGACGTAAGGATTCGGCGATCAAGGGCAATGGTCAGGCCATGTATGCCATGGACGTCCACCTGCCCAACCAGATGATCGCCATGATCAAACGCCCCGAATCCAAGGGCGGAATTGCGCTAGGGTTTGACGATAGCGCCTCGAAAGAGGTCAAAGGCTACATCAGTGCTGCGGTTCTGCCCAATCAAGCGGGTGTCGCCGTTTACGCGGAAAATACCTGGGCCGCGATTCAGGCGCGTGATGCACTTGAGGTCGAATGGGATATGTCGGGCGCTGAAACCCGCGACTCGGATCAGATCAAGGCTGAGATCATGGACGCGCTCGATGCCGAGCCGACCTACAACGTCAACAAGGCTGATTTTGCAGCCGTCTCTGCCGCCATCGACGGCGCCGACACGGTGGTTGAGCGGACCTTCTACTTCCCGCTTCTGGCCCATGCACCGATGGAGCCGCTGAACTGCACCATCGAACAGACTGCAGAGGGCGACATTGTCCTGCATGATGGCGCGCAGATGCCGACCGGCCCACATATGGCATACCAGCAGATCTTCGAGCTTCCGGCCGAAAAGATCCATATCAACACGATGCTGGCCGGCGGGTCCTTTGGCCGCCGCGCAACACCTGATGCGGATTATCAGGTCGAGGCTGCGTTGGCCTTTGTGGTCACAGACCGCTCTCGCCCGGTCAAACTGGTCTGGACGCGTGAAGATGACATACGCAGCGGCTACTATCGCCCCGCCTTTGGTCACAAAGTGCGCGTCGGTCTAGATGGCGAAGGGAACATCGTTGGATGGCACCATCAAATCGCTGGTCAGTCGGTCATCAAAGGTACGCCCTTCGAAGCCGTTCTGGTGCATGACGGCGTCGACCACAGCTCGGTCGAAGGGGTTTCTGACAGCCCATACGCCATCCCCGGCATGGCCGTGGGTCTGACGGATACACCGAAAGCGACGACCGTATTGTGGTGGCGTTCGGTCGGTCACACCCACACCGGCTATGCGATGGAGGCCATGATGGACCTGGCCGCCGAGGCCGCCGGTCGCGACCCGGTCGAGTTCCGCCTGGCGCATCTGAGCGATGACACCAACGCAGATCAGGCCCGCAAGGCCGGAGTTCTGAAGCTGGCGATTGAGAAGGCCGGATGGGGCAACGCTCCAGCCGGGCGCGCGCAGGGTATCGCAGTTCACAAGTCCTTTGGCTCTTACGTGGCTGAGGTGGTCGAGGTGTCCGGTGATTTGGACAGCGGTGTTCGCATCGAAAAAGTCACCTGCGCCGTGGATTGCGGCATTGCAGTGAACCCCGATGTGGTCAAAGCGCAGATCGAAGGTGGTGTCGGCTATGGCATTGGTCACGTCATGCGTGACCAGATCACGCTGACAAGCGGTGCCGTGGACCAGTTCAACTTCCCTGATTACGAGCCTCTGCGGATCGGTGATATCCAGGCGATTGACGTCCATATCGTTCCGTCGGCCGAAGCGCCCACAGGCGTGGGAGAGCCCGGCACACCTCCGTCCGCTCCGGCGCTGGCGAATGCCATCCGCGCGCTTTCGGGTGTGAAGGTCACGACCCTGCCCATGGCGGAAAACGGCGTAACCTTCGTCTGACCCTAAAACACATGGCGTCGGCGTATATCGCGCCGGCGCCTTTCTACTATCGCTGAAATTTGATCAAATTTCGTGACAAGGCCGTTTGGCTTCGCTACATCTCGGATAACCGAGAGGAGCTACAGCCCCAATGGACCTGAACGCCTTGCATAATTTCCGCGTTGCCGCCTGCGACCTGAACGGTCAGATGCGTGGCAAACGTGTCCCGCCTACCTATGCCGACAAGCTGAGCAAGGGTGCTGTGCGCATGCCATTCTCGGCCTTGAACGTCGATCTATGGGGCGCGGATATCGACGGAAGCCCCCTCGTGTTCGAAACCGGTGACGCCGATGGCATCCTGCTCCCGACCGAGCGCGGGCCCGTTCCGGTCCCTTGGTTGGAGACTTCAACAGCTCTGGTTCCCATGAGCCTTTATGACGATGACGGCGTTCCCTTTTCAGGCGACCCGCGCCATGCGCTAGCCTCTGTGCTGTCGCGTTACGCGCAGCGCGGCTGGTCAGTCGTTGCGGCGACCGAGTTGGAATTCACCCTTGTCGACGCGTCCGGCCCCCAACCCTTAGCACCCTTCAACCCGATCACTGGCCGCCGCCTGACGGACGAGGCGGTTCTGTCCGTCGCCGAAATGGACGCGTTCGAGGCATTCTTCACCGACCTCTATGACGGGTGCGCTGCAATGGGCATCCCCGCGCAAACCGCAATATCCGAAAGCGGTATCGGTCAATTCGAGATCAACCTCAATCATCAGGACGCCATGCGCTGCGCCGATGATACGTGGCTTTTCAAGGCTTTGACGCGCGGCTTGGCCCGAAAACACGGCTTTGCTGCGACCTTCATGTCGAAACCCTATGCTGAGGACGCGGGAAACGGGATGCATGTGCATTTCTCTGTCCTGGACCAAGATGGGCGGAACATCTTCGACGATGGCGGGCCCGAGGGCACCGACCTGCTGCGCTCAGCCGTGGCCGGGTGCCTTGCTGCCATGCCGGCTAGCACTCTGATCTTTGCCCCTCATGGGAATTCATACGCGCGGCTTGTGCCCAGCGCTCATGCACCCACCGGTGCAAGCTGGGCCTATGAAAACCGAACCGCCGCCATCCGTATTCCGGGCGGAGCGCCCTCGGCCCGACGTATCGAACACCGCGTGGCCGGGGGTGACATCAATCCTTATCTGATGCTGAGTGCCGTTCTGGGCGCAGCGCTGGTCGGCATCGAGGACGGCATGGTGCCCCCCGCCCCGATCTCGGGTAATGCTTATGAGATTGACGGTCTGCCTCAGCTGGCTGGCGACTGGTCCGCCGCCATCGACCTATTCGAGAGCGACCCGATCATAACCCGGCTTTTCCCATCGGAATTGATCCGCAATCTGTCGATGACCAAACGGCAGGAAATTGCACGTTTTGCAGACCGCCCCGAAGACGAACACTGGCTAAGCTATCTCGAGGCCGTGTGACCCCCTTGCCCGAAGGCCCGCTCTCGGGTATTTCTGAATTTGATCAAATTCGGTGACTTATGAAAATCGGCATTCTACAAACTGGCCACACCCCTGATGCGCTCATGCAGGATTTCGGGGACTATGACTCTCTGTTTCCGGCGTTGCTGGACGGACATGGGTTTGAATTCAAGACTTTCGCGGTCGTTGACGGGATCTTCCCAGACAGCGCAGAAGACGCGGATGGCTGGCTGATCACGGGCTCTCGCTACGGGGCCTATGAGGATCTGCCATGGATTCCACCGCTTGAGGATCTGATCCGCCAGATTCATCAAAGCGGCAAGCCGCTGGTGGGCGTGTGCTTTGGTCACCAGATCATCGCACAGGCGCTGGGCGGCAAGGTCGAAAAATACAAAGGTGGTTGGTCGGTTGGGCGGACCGAATATGACTTCGACGGCGATAACGTCTGGCTGAACGCCTGGCATCAGGATCAGGTCGTGGCCGTGCCGGACGGGGCCGAGGTGATTGGCAGCAACGAATTCTGCCAAAACGCCATGCTGCGCTACGGTGATCAGATCTGGACCGTGCAGGCCCACCCTGAATTTTCCAACGATTTCGTCTCGGGCCTGATGCGCACACGCGGCAAAGGCTTGGTGCCGGATGACCTGATGCAAGCCGCAGCGAACAGACAAACAGCACCAGACCATAATGCCCGGATCGCGCAGATCATGGCGGATTTTCTGAAGAAAGCGAGGGCCTGATGGCCGATTGGACAGACGCAGCACCGCAGGCCGCACAGGACTACATCGCCGGACATCGGCTGGATGAGGTCGAGTGCATCATCTCGGACCTGCCGGGCATTGCCCGAGGCAAGGCCGTTCCCGCATCGAAATTCGCGCGGCAATCCTATTTCCACCTGCCTGACAGTATCTTCTACCAGACGATTACGGGCGGCTGGGGTGAAGCCGCCGGTGAGGACGGATTCATTGAACGCGACATGATCCTGAAGCCGGATTTCTCGACCACGTCGGCTGCGCCTTGGACCGGCGACTGGACGTTGCAGGTGATCCACGACGCCTATGACCGAGACGACAAGCCGATCCCCTACAGCCCGCGCAACGTGTTGAAGCGTGTCGTGCAGCTCTATCACGACAAGGGCTGGAAGCCGGTGGTCGCCCCGGAGATGGAGTTCTTTCTGGTCGCCCGCAACGTTGACCCGGCGCAGTCGATTGAGCCGATGATGGGCCGCTCGGGCCGTCCTGCCGCCGCGCGTCAGGCCTATTCCATGACGGCCGTGGACGAATTCGGTCCGGTGATCGACGACATTTATGATTTCGCCGAACATCAGGGGTTCGAGATCGACGGGATCACCCAAGAAGGCGGCGCAGGCCAGCTTGAGATCAACCTGCGCCATGGCAATCCGGTGAAGCTGGCGGATGAAGTCTTCTACTTCAAACGCCTGATCCGCGAGGCCGCGCTGCGCCACAATTGCTTCGCGACCTTCATGGCGAAACCGATCGAGGATGAGCCGGGATCGGCCATGCACATCCACCATTCGATCATCGACATAGAGACCGGCCAGAACATCTTCTCCGGTCCGCAAGGAGGTGAGACGGACGCGTTTTATCACTTCATCGCGGGCCTGCAGACCCACCTGCCCGCCGGTCTTGCCGTGATGGCGCCGTATGTGAATTCGTACCGTCGCTACGTGAAAGACCATGCCGCGCCGATCAATCTGGAATGGGCGCGGGACAATCGCACCACGGGTATCCGGGTACCGCTGTCCGGGCCAGAGGCGCGACGCGTGGAGAACCGTATCGCCGGGATGGACTGCAACCCTTATCTCGGTATCGCGCTGTCACTGGCCTGTGGCTATCTGGGTCTGGTCCAGCAGGAACGTCCGCGCCGCCAGTTTTACGGTGACGCCTACGAGGGCGAAGGGGATATCCCGCAGGTGATGGGGAATGCTCTGGACCTGTTTGACGGAGCCACGGAGCTGCATGAGATTCTGGGCCCCGAATTCGCCCGCGTCTATGGCATCGTGAAACGGGCTGAGTACGAAGAGTTCCTGCAGGTGATCTCTCCGTGGGAGCGGGAACATCTCTTGCTGAACGTCTGAGCCTTTTGGGGTCGCCAGGGATGAACCTTCTCTATTCCAACGATAGCAAAGCCGAGTATCCGGCAAGCTGGTATGCCGCGACAGCCAATCCGCTCGCGCGGTTCCCTGAGTTCAAGGGCGAAACGCGCGCCGATGTGTGCATCGTCGGTGGCGGCTATACGGGTTTGTCCGCTGCGCTGCATCTGGCCGAGGCCGGGTTGGACGTTGTACTGCTTGAGGCGCACCGTGTTGGATTCGGTGCATCCGGCCGCAATGGCGGCCAGTTGGGCAGCGCCCAGCGCATGGACCAAGAGGATCTGGAACGGCTTGTCGGACAAGACGACGCTACCAAACTTTGGGATCTGGCCGAAGATGCTAAGACCTTGGTAAAATCGCTGATTGAAAAACACAAAATTGACTGCGACCTGAAGCCTGGCATAGCCAACTTGGGCCTGTCAGCGTCCGAGCGCGGCGATCTGCATGCCCATGCCGCGCATTTGTCGGACCGTTACGGTTACGATCAGATCGAGCTACTGGATGAAGAGGCAGGCCAAGCCCTTTGCCCCTCACCCGCTTACAAGGGTGGGTATCTGGACAAGGGGGCGGCGCATCTGCACCCGTTGAACTATGCGCTCGGTCTGGCCCGTGCTGCTGAGGCCGCGGGTGTGCGTATCTTTGAAGGCACCGAGGTGACAACGATCGTACAAGGCGACCCGGCCACGGTTCTCACCGAAGGCGGCAAAGTCCGCGCCCGCCACGTCATACTGGCCTGCAACGGATACCTTGGGACGCTGAACAGGCAGGTCGCGGCGCGGGTGATGCCGATCAACAACTTCATAGCCGCGACGGAGCCGCTTGGGGATGAGGCCGCACATGTGCTGACGCAGGATGTCGCGGTTGCGGATACGAAATTCGTGGTGAACTACTTCCGCCTCAGCGCCGACGGGCGCCTCCTGTTTGGCGGAGGCGAAAGCTATGGCTATCGGTTCCCTTCGGATATCTCGGCCACCGTGCGCAAACCGATGACCGAGATCTTTCCGCATCTGCGGGACGTCAAACTCGACTACGCGTGGGGCGGCACGCTGGCGATTACGATGCGGCGGATGCCTTATCTAACGCGTGTCGCGCCGAATGTCCTGTCGGCCTCTGGCTATTCCGGCCATGGCGTCGGCACAGCAACTCATGCCGGTCAACTGATGGCATTGGCCATCCAAGGGCAGGCCGAAGGGTTCGATACCATGGCCCGCGTCCCGGCCCTGCCCTTTCCCGGTGGTCCGGCCCTGCGCAGCCCTCTGCTGGTACTGGCGATGACCTGGTACGCGATGCGGGATCGGCTGGGAATCTAGCCCCCGTTTTCCATACGACAATTTGGTGAAATTTTGCCGATCTTGCGATTGGGGGCTTGGCACGGGCGGGATGCTTGATTTAATAAAGTGAAAGTTAGAATTCGGGAAAACCAAATATGACGCTGCCACCCAACGTTCATGACGCCGAACCCATCCCCGCCGCCGCACGAGACGCAATCGACGCCCTGATGCAATCAGGCGACCTGTTTCGCTACAACGCGCCGCAGGACGCGCCGGTCTCTTTGCTGGAATCCGAGTTCGCCGCGTTGCTGGGAACGAAATACGCTTTGGCCGTTTCTTCCTGCTCGGCTGCTCTGTTTCTTGCGCTGAAGGCACTTGGCCTGCCGCGGGACGCACGGGTTCTGATCCCGGGCTTTACCTTCGCTGCGGTGCCCTCTTCGGTCGTGCATGCGGATTGCGTTCCGGTTCTGTGCGAAGTTGGTCCGAACTACCGCATCGACATGGCTGATTTCGAGGCCAAGCTGGATGATGTGCAGGCGGTCATCATCAGCCATATGCGCGGCCATACCTCAGATATGGATGCGATCATGGCGCTGTGCGACGCGCGCGATATCCCGGTGATCGAAGATGCCGCGCACTCGCTGGGCACCACTTGGCATGGGCGCAACATCGGCACCATCGGCAAAATTGGCTGCTTCTCATTCCAGTCCTATAAGATGATCAACGCGGGCGAAGGTGGCATTCTGATCACCGACGACGCCGATCTGGTGGCGCGCACCGTGATCATGTCCGGCGCTTATGAGCATAACTGGAAGAAGCACAAAACTCCGCATGGCGACAACTCACCTGAGTTGGAGCAGGCCTTTGCCCGCTGGCAGAACAAACTGCCGCTATATAACTTGCGGATGAGCAACCTCAGCGCCGCAGTGATCCGCCCTCAGATTCCAGAACTGGCGCGCCGCGTGCGCGATGGGCTGGCGAACCACGATTATGTAGCGGAACGTCTGAACAGCTCGGACTATATCGACGTCCCTGCCCCGCTTTCGCCCGAACGTCGTGCGCCGGATTCGATTCAGTTCAATCTGGTCGGCATGGATGAGGATGAAATCCGCGCCTTTGCCGCCGCATCCGAGGCGCGCGGCGTCAAAGTTCAGGTCTTTGGCATGAGCGAAGACAATGCCCGCGCCTTCTGGAACTGGCAGTTCCTGCCTGAGCAATTCGAACTGCCGCAAACACGTGCCATGCTGATGACAGCCTGTGACGTGCGCCTGCCCGTGCGCCTGACGCGTGAGGAACTGGACGTGATCGCCGATATCTTGCTGGCCTCGGTCGGTGAGGTGATTGGCCCTGTCCCCGCTTACGGTACCTGAACTCCGAGCACTGAGACGAACAACGCATCGATCCCTTCGGGGGTCGGTGCGATGCGGGACAAGATAGCAGCCACCCGCAGCCCGCCCGAGGTCTTCACCAACAGCGGTGCGCCGGAATCCCCCATCATCACCGGGCAGATCCCATGCAGCATTTGGCCTGCATATATACGCATGGGGCAAGTCTCTGTCTGGCTCAGGACATGAGGTCTTAGCCCCGGATAGCCCGCGACGAAACCCGCCTCGACCTCTTGATCTGCTGGTTTCACGAAACCGACCTCGGCCCCGATCGGAGCGTCCAGCACCAGAATGGCCCAGTCCAATTCGGGTTGATCGGAGAAGCTGGCCGATACGTCCTGACCTGCAGGCAAGATATAGTCATCGGCTCGCGCAACCGAGACCGCCTCGCCCCGCTGGTACCCGGCAGCAAATCGAATACTCTCGGGTGGTATCCAGCGTTTGCGTGATCGATTGTAGAGACAATGCGCCGCCGTCAACACATGGTTTTCCGAGATCAGAACGCCCGTACAATGAGATCGTTGGTCCCGCCCTGCGTAGTTGACGCGACCAATCGCGCGCCAAGGGGCCTCGTACGCATCGAGTATCTCACGCGCCCGGATATCCTGACATCCGGCAGAGGTATCTGTCCCCAACCGACAGACTGCCGACCAGTTTTCAGAGAACTGCCCCTCGGCCCAAACGGCTTGCGACCAAAGAATGGCGATACACAGGACCAGCCAGCGCATCGCCTATGCCTCTAGTTCAGTTTCGAAAGCTTCTGCTGCAACTCGGCCAATTGCTTTTTGATGTCGTCCAGATCCTCTTTCGGCTCGGACTCGTCCTCTTTGTCAGGGCCAGACCAGTTGCCGGACAACCCGCCCGTCATCGCCTTGAGGAACGCCTGTTGCTGCGCCTGCATCGCCTCAAACCCCGGCATCTGAGACATCGGGTTCATGGCGTTCATGTTCTCCATCATCTTGCTTTGGCTTTCGCGCAGCATGTCGAAGGAGCTTTGCAGGAATTGCGGCATCATGCCCCCGCCCGGCACCATGTAGCTGCGCACCAGATCGTTCAGAACATTGACCGGCAGGACGTTCTCGCCCCGGCTTTCGTGTTCGGCAATGATTTGCAAAAGGTACTGGCGGGTCAGGTCATCGCCCGTCTTCAGATCAATGATCTGAACTTCGCGCCCGTCGCGGATGAACCCCGCAATATCTTCGAGCGTCACGTAGTCGCTGGTCTCGGTGTTATACAGCCGACGGCTGGCATAGCGCTTGATCAACAGCGGTTTTTCTTTGTCCGACACCTTGTACCCTCCCCAAGGATGATGCGTTGCAGCAGAGGTTATGCGACTGCAGCACAAAAAGAAAGGGCAGGTCAATCGACCTGCCCAACGCGATGGCACCTATAGGGAGGATAAGATGCTCGTCGCGGACGTTCTTACTTGGCAGCTGCAGCTTTCTTCGCAGCAGTCGTCACCTCAGAAGTCGCTTTCTTGACAGCTGCGGTTGCTTCTTCAGCAGCGTCTTTGCCAGCGGCCATCAGCAGCTCAACGGTTTCCGACTGAACTTTTTTCGCGATTTCAGCGAATGCAGCCAGGTTTTCAGCAGCAACTTCAGCCGACGCGCTTGCGAAGTCGGTTGCGGCTTTTGCGTAGTCAGCAGGCTCGGCTTTTGCTTTCGACATCTCGGTCAGCTTGGCCAGGGTGTCCTTGGTCCATTTGTTCGAGATTTCAGCCGATTTCTCAGCCGCGTCCAGAGCAACGCCCGACAGCTTTTCGTTCAGCGCTGCGGTCGATTTGAAGGCACCTTCCATTGCGGTGGTGTCTACCGGAAACGCGCCCATGACGTCTTTCATGATCGCGGTGAAGTCTTGGGTCTTTGCCATTGTCCTAATCCTTTTCACCGAACCGGGCCCACCCCGGTTTCCATCGGCTTGAGGACAATATGATTTCTGCATCGCAGCATTTCAAGTTTTTTCTTGCTGCAATGCAGAAAAAATCGAGTTTCATTTTGAAATCAGCGTTTTGCTCAACGATTTGCCTTGAGCAAAACATAGCTGCCAGGCGCCGGACACAGGCTCGGATGCTCCGAATCACCCGTTTCGCGCGCCGGAACCTGCTTACCAGACCGTTTCTTCAGCCAAGCGCCCCACATCGGCCACCAGGATCCTTCGTGAAAGTCAGCGTCTTTCAACCAGGCCTCGGCATCCAATTTCAGATCAGGGTTGGTGTAGTGGCCGTATTTCTTCTTGCTGGGTGGGTTCACGATCCCTGCAATGTGACCGGACTCTGACACAACAAAAGTCTTGGACTTGGACCCCATCTGCTGAACACCGCGATAGCAGTCTTTCCAGCGGGCGATATGGTCCGTCTCGCAGGTGATAGCCATTAGGGGGACGTCCACGTCCCTGACATGCAGCTTGTGGCCCAGCATCTCGAAGCCGTCGCCCACGAATTCGTTGTGCTGGCACAGGCCGCGCAGATACTGCACCGCCATCTTGCCCGGCAGGTTCGAGCCGTCGCCATTCCAATACAGCAGGTCAAAAGCCGGAGGGGTCTCTCCCATCATATAGCTGCGGATTGCAGGCGTGTAGATCAGGTCGCGTGAACGCAGGAAAGACATGGTGCGCCCAAGAATCCATGCGCGGAGGAGGCCATCCTTGGCGACCTGATCCTCGATCCCATCCACAAAGTCGTTTTGCAAAAACGGCGTGAATTCTCCCTGATCGCCAAAATCGGTCAGAGCCGTAAAGAAGGTCGCCGACTTGACCGATTTGTCCCCGCGCTGTTTGAGCAGTGACAGGGTCAGGCTGAGCGTCGTGCCCGCAATGCAATACCCAACGGCGTTGACCTGTTTTACTTTGCAGATCTTCTTGACCGTCTCGATCGCAGTCAGGAACCCGTCTTGAATATAGTCCTCCATCCCCACATCGGCGTAGGTGGAATCGGGATTTATCCAGCTGACGACAAACAGCGTATATCCCTGCTCGGTCACCCATTTGATCAGGCTGTTCTGGGTTTTGAGGTCGAGAATGTAGAATTTGTTGATCCATGGCGGGAACAGAACGATGGGGGTTTCATGCACCGTCTCGGTTACCGGTTTGTATTGGATCAGCTCCATCATACGGTTGCGATAGACGACATCGCCGGGGCTGGTCGCAATATTGACCCCAACCTCGAAGGCACTGTCATCGGCAAGCTTGACCACAAGTTCACCATCATTGGCCTCAAGGTCCGAGACGAGGTTTTCAAGCCCTTGGATCAGGGATTGCCCCTCGGTTTCGACAGCTTTCTCCAAGGCATCGGGGTTGGTTGCCAGAAAATTGGTGGGGGCCATCAGGTCAATGATCTGCTGTGAGAAATACTGAAGGCGCTGCTTGTCCTTGTCTTCAAGGTCCTCGACTGACGACACCGCCTGCGCGATGGCCTCGGCATTGGTCTGGTACTGCTGGCGGATCAAGCGAAAATAGGGGTTGGTGTCCCAAAGCGGATTGGAAAAGCGTTTGTCCTTGGACTTGGGTTCGTCTTCATCCACTTCGCCTGTGGTCAGGGCTTGCTGCGCCTCGGCAAAGTTCAGAACGGACTTGCCCCAGTATTCGATCTGCTGTTCCAGCAGTTTGGCGGGATTCTGCAATGCGTCGGCCCAATAGGCCGTTGCCGCACGTGCATAAAGCTCTTGATTCGGGCCGTCCAATGCCGGGACATGAGACTTCTTCGAAGCCATGACTTCGATCAGGCGCTTGGAGAGAGCCTCAACCTTCTCCATATTTTCTTTAATGCGTTCAATATGTTCTTCGGTAACTTGGCCCGTATTGTCTTCACTTGTTGTCATTTTAACAATTCACCCCTACTCTCGCTGCTATGCAGAATAACGTCGCGGACGTTGGTCGACAAAGCGACGAATGGTCCGAACTCTTAGGTTGATACTCCGGAGGATCCTTCGATGCGCTACATGATGACCTACGATCTGATGGAAACCATGCGCAATACGAACCAATGGCTTGGTTCGACGGCAAACGCGATGGCCTCCTACCCGCTGTTTTCGATGGTTCCCAACCCGGCGTTCAGCTGGATGGCCGCCTGGGGTGAAGTGACCGAGCGCACCTTCCAACGCATGGTCGCGAAGCCCGATTGGGGCATCCGGACGTTCACGTGTGAAGATGGCAAAGATCATCTGGTCGAAGTCACCTCGGTTCTGGAGCGTCCCTTTGGGGACCTTCTCCATTTCAAGGTAAACGGACGCGAAACGCAACCTCGCAAGGTGCTTTTGGTGGCTCCGATGTCCGGTCACTACGCCACATTGCTGCGCTCGACCGTCAAAAGCCTGCTGGTCAATTGCGAAGTTTACATCACCGATTGGCATAACGCGCGCGATATCCCCGTGTCCGCCGGAAAGTTCGATGTCGAGGATTACACCCTCTACCTTGTCGATTTTATGAAGGAACTTGGCCCGGACACCCATGTGGTCGCTGTGTGCCAACCTGCGCCACTGACACTGGCCGCGACCGCCTATCTGGCCGAGGTCGAACCAAAGGCCCAGCCCAGCACCCTGACCCTGATTGGTGGCCCGGTCGATCCCGACGCCACCCCGACCGACGTGACCGACTTTGGCCGTCGCGTGACGATGGGCCAGTTGGAAGAGACCATGATCCAGCGCGTTGGTTTCAAATACAAAGGCGTGGGTCGGATGGTTTATCCCGGCCTGTTGCAGCTGGCTTCGTTTATGTCAATGAATGCCGAACGCCACTCCACAGCCTTCACGGATCAGATCCAGCGCGTGATGCGGGGGGAAGCCTCGGACCATGACGCTCATAACCGCTTCTACGATGAATACCTCGCTGTCATGGATATGCCGGCCGAATTTTATCTCTCCACGGTCGAACGCATTTTCAAAAACCGCGAGATCGGGCGGAACGAATTTGTCGTCGCCGGGCACAAGGTGGATATGGGCAAGATCACCGATGTGGCTGTGAAAACCGTGGAAGGCGCGAATGACGATATCTCGGCCCCCGGACAATGTATCGCCGCGCTTGATCTGTGTACCGGTCTGCCGGACAGCAAGAAAGCCAGCCATGTTGAACCCGGTGCGGGGCATTACGGCATCTTCGCAGGCCGCAGCTGGCGCGACAATATCCGCCCGCTGGTCATCGACTTCATGAACGAGAACAGCCGCAAACCGCGTCGTCGGGCGGCCAACAGCAACAAAGTCGCGTAAGGGCTTTGGCGTCAGAGCCTGACCTCACCTTTTCTTGCGCCTGCGGGACACTGACAGGCCGCATCACATCTGATGGTGCGCGTCTGGGTACCCATGCCGAGTGTTTTTGCCACGACTGCCGTGCGGCCCAGCTTTACTTCGGCCAACCCGACCCGGCTCCCGGCCCGGTTGAGGTGTTTCAAATCGCCCCCGACGAGGTCACGATTGACAGCGGTGCCGAACATTTGGCGGCGATGTCACTGAGCCCAAAGGGTATGCTGCGATGGTATGCCAAATGCTGCAACGCGCCATTGGCAACGACGCCACGCACCGCCAGATTTCCCTTTGCAGGGTTTATCGCTTTGCGTATCGCCGATCACGCGCGGCTTGGCCCGATTGCGACTCGTGGGTTCGTGCCTCGGCCCAATGGCAAGCAAAAGCACGAAAATCTGTCTCCGGCGGCAATTGGGTTGCTGCGTCGCGTGATCAAATCAAGACTATCCGGTGGGTGGAAAAACACGCCGTTCTTTGATCCTGAGAGTTTTGAACCCGTCGTGACACCGACGGTGATCAGCAAAGAGGAACGCGCGGCGCTTTACCCCTAGGCCATGCGCAAGGGTTCATCCAGCCACGCCTGCATCAGGTCGATCACCTGCTCGGGCGCTTCCAGAGTTGGCAGATATCCGGCCGCATCAATTGTGTGCATCACCGCATTTGGGATCATGTCCGCCACAAAGGCATGCTTGCGCTCGGGCGTCAGCCGGTCATGCTTTCCACACAGGATCAGGCTGGGCGCTTTGATCCGGCGCAGCGTGCCCTGCTGATCCGCGCGCCTCTGTAGCGCACGCATCTGGGTCACAAACACCTCCGGGCCTAAATCCAGCGCCATCGCCAGTAGGTCATTCAACACAGGGATGCGCTGCGTTCCCGGCGCCAGAGTGTCCGACCCCACAACTTGCCGCATCACTTCCTCAAGCCGACCGGCCTGCGCGCCGATGATCAGATCCTCCCGTCCCGCCGCGATCTGCGGTGTGTCGGCCTGCGCATCGGTTGAGATCAGGCAGAGGCGCGACACCCGATCCGGGGCGCGACGGACAAGCTCCAACGCCACTACGCCGCCCAGCCCATGCCCGGCCAGCGCGAACCGATGGGGCAACTGATCCAGCAGGTCCGAGGCGATCTCTTCGATCCGTTCCCCACGGCTGATCGCCGAGACGACCACGGCGCGGCGGCGTGAAAAGGCATCAATTTGGGGATGAAACAGCCGGGCATCACACATCAAACCCGGCAACAACACCAGCGGCTCAATCACGTGGGGCCTCCTTCTGCTCGGTTATCCGAGTCGTTCCTTCTCATCAGGATGGAAGGTTTAGGACAGCCCAGCAAGTCAAACTTTATGGATAGGCGATTCCACGGAAAGGGGGGAAATCAGCATAGCGTTTCTGACGGGCGGAAAGGGTTTCAGCTGGCGCGGCACCCGGTCGCAAAAGGCAGCCTTTGGGCGCGATATAGCTGTCGATCCGGCGTTGAGGCTTTGGACGCCACACCAGATTGAATGCGCAGAGTTTCGGGAAGAACCAGATCTCGGAATAGTCAAGATGATCATGCATCCACCACGCGAGATCGCGCCAGTCCCGTCCCTGCGCGTGGCGATCCGCAAACCAGGGGATCACGATAGATGCACCAGCGACTCGCGCCTCACCCTGCGCCCAGTCCCAGATATGACACTCCAACGGATTGTCGTTGCGCGCGCAGTTCAGCCGGTTTTCGTTGCCAAACGCATTCAAAGACGGAGACCGATAGCCCGAGCGCACTGCGACCCGGCCAAAAGTCTCCTCCAGCGGGTCCAGCAGGGTTTGGCAAAAGGCGCTGCCGGTTTCGATGGCAAGGTTCGGGTTCTCAGGGAGGTTCTGTTTTTGATGGAAATTCCCAATCTCGGAGTACAGGAAATCACGCATGAAGAAATGCCGGGACAGGCGCACACGACCCAGAGTCTCAAGGCTCCACATACTGCCCGGCTTGCGCATCGCTATGCCCTTGAAGGAGGGGTCATTCGATCCCCTGCGTTTTCAACCATGCCAATATCCCATTCACCGTCGGCTCTGTCTGGTCCGGAGACATCAGGCGACCGGCAATCACATGCGACATCGGATCATCCCCCGGCCCCATCGTGACAAGCTCAACCGTTGCTGGCGCACCCCAGGCCTCGGCCACCTTGTGGGTCTTGTCCGGGCGCACGACCTGATCATCATCCGAGAACCAGAACAGCGCTGGCACCAAAGCTTGCGAGAAATCAAGACCGTAGACCGTTTCGACCAGAACTGTCATCGGCACCACGGCCTCCCATGGGTAAACCGACGTCCAGTACTTGTTCTTTTCTGGATCCGGCCCGGATACATCTCGTTCCTGACCCATCAGCAGTGGTAACCAATCCCGAGCCCAAGGCAGACCGGGTATAAACGCCCCTGCCGCATTCACCCCGAAATTCGGTGATACGA
The DNA here is from genome assembly GCF_056536565.1 of Ruegeria sp. CK3. NCBI lineage: Bacteria > Pseudomonadati > Pseudomonadota > Alphaproteobacteria > Rhodobacterales > Roseobacteraceae > Ruegeria > Ruegeria sp. CK3. The sequence continues at coordinate 98,719 of NZ_JBQFPV010000010.1, read as the reverse complement.
ACACCATCGCCGCGACATCCTCGCTGAGGTCCGGGTTCAAAGCCGCCGCCGCCGCCAGCGTGCCCCCGGTCGATGTCGAAATGACTACAACTTTGTCACCAACAGCTTTGGCCGCCGCCAGCCCCTCGGCCATGTCTTTCATCCAACCCGAGGCGGTCGCATCGCCCATCGCCGAACCATCTCGGCCATGACCTTGCAATCGCGCATAAACCAGATTGGCGCCCAAAGCATCAGCGACCATATCAGGCACTGGACGAATCTCTTCTGAACTGGCCGAGAAGCCATGGACATATAGCACCGAATAAGGCGTCCGCTGCTCTTTGAAACCGTCCTGCCAGATCACACGCTTTTCGACACCGGGAACGATATCGTCAAAGGCGGACTCCGTGCTTTCAAAATAGACCTGAACACCTTCGCCAAAATTGCGGGGGTCGAAATCTGGGTTCAGGTTAACCTCTTCCCGCGGCCCGAACCAATAGAGCAGGCCCCCGACGACGATCAGCGCCAGTAAAATTCGCCCCAGCACCCATCCGAACCAACGCATCAACCATCCCCCAAAACGTCGAGAACGGCGTTCTCGATCAAGCCAAGGCACGGCCCGTCCGAGAACCGATGATCCGCATCCTTGACCAGCAACAATCGCATATCCGGACCGGTCGCATGTTCTAAAAGGCGTATGGCTGTTTCAGTCGACACCGCCGTATCAGCCGTTCCCTGCAAAAAACGAACGGGAAACGGCAGATCCAACGCGTCCCGCAGAACCAGGCGCTGCCGACCATCCTCGATCATACGTTTGGTTATGATGTAAGGCTCCATATAGTCCGAGGGCAATTCCACATGCCCAACCTCCTCCAGCGCTGCCTTCTGCGCATCTGAGAAGGACGCCCAATAGCCATCCTCAGTAAAATCCGGGGCTGCGGCGATGGTCACCATGCCCACAATTCGCTCCGGCAACGCCTTGGCCATCAGCAACGCGTGCCAACCGCCCATCGAGGACCCCACGACCACCAAAGGCCCCTCAGTCAAGGCACCCACCGCGGCCAGCGTATCTTCGTGCCAATCGCCAATGCAGCCATCAGTGAACGCCTCAGAGCTTTCGCCATGCCCGGAATAATCAAACCGCAAGAACGCCTGCCCCCGCGCCTGCGCCCAAGCTTCAAGATGAACGGCCTTGGTGCCCTCCATATCCGATTTCAAACCGCCCAGAAAAACAATGGTCGGACCGGCCCCTTCGCTCTTGTGATACGCCAACCGCCGCCCCTGCGCCGTTTCCAAAAAATCTGTTGCTGCCATGAAGCCCTCTTTGCTTTCCTGACATCATGCACGCCCCCCGCCCAAGTGCAATTCCGTGATCCTCCTTCATCTGGCTAAAAATACCTCGGGGAGCGCGAGGGGCTGGCCCCTCGCTCCAGCCACTTGACACAAGTACAACCACCTGCCAAAGCAGCCAGACGCAAATAACCCGCAACCGGGCGTTCAGTGGGCGCCGAACCGACGAGGAGAGCCGATATGGCCCTGGATTCAAAATCCGTCTCTCTCACTTTTCCCGATGGCAATGCACGTTCCTATGACGCAGGCATAACGCCTGCGCAGGTGGCTGCCGACATCTCAACTTCGCTGGCGAAAAAGGCGATATCGGCCACGGTCGACGGCAAGCATTGGGATTTGCAATGGCCCATCGAAGCAGATGCCCAAATCGCCATCCACACCATGAAGGATGAAGATCAGGCCAATGAGCTGATCCGCCACGATCTGGCGCATGTCATGGCCCGCGCCGTGCAGGAGATCTGGCCCGCGACCAAAGTCACCATCGGCCCCGTTATCGAAAACGGCTGGTACTATGACTTTGACCGTGAAGAGCCATTCACGCCCGAAGATCTCGGCCTCATCGAGAAAAAGATGAAAGAGATCATCAACAAGCGCGACCCCGTCACCACCGAGGTCTGGGATCGCGACCGCGCGATCGAATTCTACAAGGCCAACAATGAGCCCTATAAGGTCGAGCTGATCGAAGCCATTCCGGGTGATGAGCCGCTGCGGATGTACTGGCACGGCCACTGGCAGGATCTGTGCCGCGGCCCGCACCTGCAGCACACCGGTCAACTGCCGGGCGATGCCTTCAAGCTGATGAGCATTGCGGGTGCCTATTGGCGTGGCGATAGCGACCGCGCGATGTTGCAGCGCATCTATGGCGTAGCGTTCACGGGCAAGGAAAAGCTCAAAGCGCACCTGAACATGCTGGAGGAGGCCGCCAAGCGCGACCACCGCAAGCTGGGCCGCGAGATGAACCTGTATCACATGCAGGAAGAGGCTCCGGGTCAGGTTTTCTGGCATCCCAACGGCTGGAAAATCTACACCACCCTGCAGGACTACATGCGCCGGATGCAGGACCGTGACGGCTACGTCGAGGTCAACACCCCACAGGTCGTCGACCGCAAACTTTGGGAAGCCTCGGGTCACTGGGACAAGTACCAGGAGAACATGTTCATCGTTGAAGTCGACGAAGAGCATGCCCGCGAAAAGGCGATCAACGCGTTGAAGCCGATGAACTGCCCTTGCCACGTGCAGGTGTTCAATCAGGGCCTGAAATCCTATCGCGACCTGCCGCTGCGCATGGCCGAGTTCGGCTCTTGCGCGCGGTATGAGCCCTCGGGCGCGCTGCACGGTATCATGCGGGTGCGTGGCTTTACTCAGGACGACGGTCACATCTTCTGCGCCGAGGATCAGATCGAATCCGAGACCGCGAAGTTCATCGCCTTCCTGTCGAAGGTCTACGCCGACCTTGGCTTCCACGACTGGACCATCAAACTGTCCACCCGTCCGGAAAAGCGGATCGGCAGCGATGAAAGCTGGGATTTCGTTGAGAAAGCCTTGGGCGATGCCTGCAAGGCCGCTGGGTATGAGTATGAGGTTCTCGAAGGCGAAGGCGCGTTCTACGGTCCGAAGCTGGAGTTCACTTTGACAGATGCCATCGGCCGGAATTGGCAATGCGGCACGCTTCAGGTCGACCCTAACCTGCCCGAGCGTCTGGATGCGAATTTCATCGGCGCTGACGGGTCCAAGCATCGCCCCTACATGCTGCACAGGGCCTGCCTTGGGTCGTTCGAACGGTTCATCGGCATTCTGATCGAAGAACACGCGGGCAAGTTGCCGTTCTGGCTGGCGCCGCGGCAGGTCGTTGTGGCCTCGATCACCTCGGATGCGGATGACTATGTGGCCGAAGTTGTTGAAACGCTCCGCGCCGCTGGCGTCCGGGCCGAGGCGGATATCCGCAACGAAAAGATCAACTACAAGGTCCGCGAGCACTCGGTCGGCAAGGTTCCGGTCATCCTGGCGGTGGGTCACCGCGAGGTGGATGATCGCACTGTAAGTGTCCGCCGACTGGGCGAAAAACAAACGCAGGTTCAATCTCTTGAGACTGTAACAAATGAGCTGTCCAAGGCAGCCACCCCACCGGACCTGCTGTAACATAAGTCAGTTTCTGACCCCTCATCCGGCCCTGAAATCGGGGCCGGATTGAAACATTTGCCATTTTTCAATTCAAAAACAATTTGTTAACCTGCAAGAGGGCATGACAATGCCTGACGCGCTTGTGAGACACGGCCTCGTGAATTTAACTGTGGCTCACTAGTCGTTACCTTTGTCATTGTCACAAGCAGACATACGCAGTCATCAAAAGGATTACCGAGATGTCGAACACAGCCAAATCCCTGGTTATCGCAACAGCAGTCGCAGCCGCCGTTTCGGGCGCAGCAACCACCGCCTCCGCACAAGCGAAAGAGAAATGCTATGGCGTTTCGCTGGCCGGTCAGAACGATTGCGCCGCAGGCCCCGGCACCACATGCGCGGGCACCTCGACCGTTGACTATCAGGGCAACGCCTGGACTCTGGTTGATGCAGGCACCTGCGCCGATATCGAACTGCCCGCACAGGCAGACGGCACCCCGCGCAAAGGTTCGCTGGAAGAACTGAACCGCGACCTGCCGGCATAATATCTGCCATACGAGATCCAAGGGGCGGGCCAATTCGCCCGCCCCTTTTCACGTGTTCATAGGGAACTGACTTATGCTGGACGACGCACTCAGGTCGAACCGCCTGCCCGCAGCGCCGGGTGTTGGGTATAAACCGCAGCACTTTGCACAGATCCTTGAACACGCACAGCCCGTCGCATGGTTGGAAATCCATGCCGAGAATTACATGGGCGACGGGGGCCGCCCGCTAGCGCAACTGCGCCATCTGTCAGAACAATTCCCAATCTCTGTCCACGGTGTTGGCCTGTCCATCGGCGGCGAAGGTCCACTGGATGCCGACCATCTGGCGCGATTGAAACATTTGGTCGGCTGGCTGAAACCGGCCAGCTTCTCCGAGCATCTGGCTTGGTCGACCCATGACAGCCACTTCCTGAACGACCTTCTGCCCCTGCCCTATACCGATGCCACATTGACCCGCATCTGCGATCATATCGACCAGGTGCAAGAGGTGGTCCGACGGCAAATGCTGCTCGAAAACCCCTCCAGCTATTTGGCGTTTGAAGAAAGCACCTGGTCAGAGCCCGATTTCCTGCGCGAAGTTTCGAACCGAACCGGATGCGGGCTGTTGCTGGATGTGAACAACGTCTTTGTCTCCGCCACCAATCTGGATTTCTCGCCTCAGGGCTATATCGACGCCTACCCGCTTGAAAAGGTTGATGAGATTCACCTCGGCGGTCACGATGAAGACGAAGACGACCACGGCAAACCTCTGCTGATCGACAGCCACGGGCGCGAGGTCGTTGATCCAGTCTGGGCGCTTTTGGACTATGTTCTGGATCGGTCGGGGCCGAAGCCTCTCTTGGTCGAGTGGGACACGGATGTCCCCGACTGGTCGGTCCTGCTGGACGAGGCCGTGCGCGCCCAGGCGGCACTGGAGCGGATCCCGGCATGAGCGTGTCGCAAACCCAGTTCCGCGCCGCGCTTCTGGACGCCTCTACCCCGGTCCCAGAGGGGTTGCTGGACTCCAAAAACCAACCCGCCGGCCGGCGGTTCAGCGTCTATCGCAACAATGTCGCTGTCTCACTGACCGAGGCCATGCAGCAGGCCTTTCCCGTGATCACCAAGCTGCTGGGATCGCAGAACATGGATGGCCTTTCGGGCATTTTCCTACGCCAGCACCCACCTACATCCCCGCTGATGATGTTTTATGGTGAGGAGTTTCCCGCCTTTGTCGCCGGAATGCCTCAGCTGTCCCATCTGGGCTACCTTTCCGATATGGCACGGCTGGAACTCGCCCTGCGCCACTCCTACCATGCAGCAGACAGGACGCCTGCACCCGCCGATGCGCTGGCCGTTCCCCCCGAAGACGTGATGCGCGCGCGGCTGAGCTTTGCCCCGGCGATGCGGGTGGTCCGGTCGGATTGGCCGATCCACGCGATCTGGCGTTACAATTCGGAAGCGGACGCCCCGAAACCGGTCCCTCAGGCCGAGGACGTTCTGATCACCCGCCTCGAATATGATCCCGCCCCGCATATGCTGCCCAAGGGCGGAGCAGACTGGATCGCACATATGCAAGCGGGCGACACCATCGGTAGCGCGTTTGAAAAAACCGCCGCTGACACGCCCGACTTTGATCTTGGAACCACTCTGGCACTGCTTTTGCAAGGCGGTGCAATAACCTCTGTGACTATCGAAAGGCTGGAGACATGACTGCGCTCATCTCAATCCACAACTCCGTTTTGGGAAAGGTGGACCATGCGTCCGGTTGGCTGACGCCAACCCTCGCCCGGCTCGTGTTTATTGCTGTATTGCTCGTCTATTACTGGAACTCGGCGATGCTGAAGATTGATGGGTCGATCTTCTCGCCCTCCAGTGGTGCATTTGGGCAGATTTTTCCGAAAGCTGCCGAAGCCGTGCTGTGGGACGTCACGCAGATGACGTTCTTCCAGCGGATCGTGATCTTTCTTGGCACTGTGGCCGAGTTCGTCCTGCCCGCGCTGCTGCTGGTGGGTCTGTTCACCCGTCTGGCGGCGGTTGCAATGATCGGGTTTGTTTGGGTGCAAACCATTGTCGACGTGACTGGCCACGGCGTGAAACTGGGCAGCCTGTTCAATGCCGCGCCCGATCTGGTGGATCAGCGCACCATGTGGACCTTCCTGTTTCTGGTAATGGTCATCAATGGCGCAGGCCCGCTGTCGTTGGACCGCATCCTGCGCCTGAAATAAATCAGAAATGAGCCTTGGGTTCGTCCGGTTTTCCCGCGGCGAGCCCAAGCACCCCGGCCACTGCGGCAAAGGCAATCGGGAACATGGTGAAAACGCCGAAACCGAACGCATAGTACATCCCAGCAGCCGAGGCCAATAGCAAGATCCCCGCAATCAACGCCCGCGCATGGGCCATGGCCCCACCCGCGATCGCCAACAGAGGCGCAAGGATCGAGGCCGCCTGAATCAGGTCAGGGTTGTCCACTTGCTCGGCAATCCCTTCGATATCGCCAAAATGCTTGATGGCCTCGACATAACCATACCCGAAAAAACCGACAATCATACCGATCAAACCGGCGATGACGCCCAAAATCATGGCAGCGTTCCGCATGTATCTTCCTTTACAGTTCGTATCAGCAGATAAGTACGCGGCTACGCAACACCAAGAGAGGCCCGCGTTTCTGCGGTCCAGCCCAGAAACAACTCTCCGTCCTTTTCGATAAGAGGGCGCTTCATCAGCGTCGGGTGATCGGCCAGCAACTCCAGCGGCGGTCGCGCGCGCTCGGTATCGTCCAATCCACGCCAGGTTGTTGACCGTGTATTGAGCAAAGCCTCGCCGAACGCGGCAATAGCTTGCGAAAGGGTCTCAGCCGGAACTCCGTCCGCCCTTACATCCACGAGGGTCGCTTCTGGCAGCGATTTCAGCGCCTTACGGCACGTATCGCAGTTTTTCAAACCATAAAGGCGCATTTTTGAGCTGCTCCTGCATTTGTAACTTTTTTATGCAAACTGGTTGGTTCCCAGCGGTATTTCTTGATTTTTTACTTCACCGTGCAATGTTGAAAAAGACGAAACGTGCGTTTCGGACTGTATCTGACCCAGAAATCAGCCCGATACGCCATTAAGTCGACCAAAGCCCCCACCAATTTGTGGGACAATGCGCAAGTAGAAGGAGACACGGGACATGCCAACCGGCACCGTGAAATGGTTTAACACTACCAAAGGCTATGGGTTTATTGCCCCTGATGAGGGGGGCAAAGATGTGTTTGTTCATATCTCGGCCGTAGAACGATCCGGCCTCACCGGACTCGCAGACAATCAGAAAGTCTCGTACGAGTTGCAGGACGGGCGTGACGGCCGCCAGATGGCAGCTGATTTGAAGCCGTTGTAACCTCCACCCCGCCAGATGTGGGGTGTTTCCAATCAAGGCTGACGGCCAATTTCAGGCCGTCAGCCAAATATTTCCTAGAAATCGGCGTTACCCACGTGTCGATTTTTCGTTGGTGCGGGCATGCCAGTCTTCGCCCATTGCCACGATGCAGGACGTTCCTGTCGCGTAAGTAACGACCATGGTCCAGTCGCCGCGGTCGCTGCTCCAGACCTCCATGATCTGCTCGGGCCCGCGCATACCAGTTGCGACGCGTTCGGCGCCGAATTGGTGGGTCAGTTTCTCTTGCAGCCGAGGGGTCGCTTCACACAGTATTTCGGCTATAGGTGATTTTGCCTGCGCAGGTGACGCCAGCACAAGACACAGTGGGATCAGGCGAAACAGATAAGTCATGAAGCCAATGTAACAGCTTCATGACAAAACGTATATACAAAAGATATGCTTCTGAGGCTCAATCCTTGCGGATTACATCCTCGAACTCACGCCATTCTCGCGCCGTCATGCCCGAGTTTTCCTGAGTCACAGTCTCACCTGCCAACATCCGGCGCAGGCTGTCGACCATTTGGGCCGAGAGGTTAACGGCACCCAATCGGTAGTCCTCGAAAGCCTTATAGGCGAAGGGCACCCAATCGGCGACGATCTTGCACATCATATCGGCATAGACCCGGATCTCGTACTGGGCATGCGGGTCAGCGCGCAGACGCAAGAAGTGGAACAGATTGTGCAGGTCCACTTTCCAATACCACTGCGTATAGATGTTTGCAGGCAGGTTCATCCGCGCCAGTTCGCGCGCCAAACCTTGTTGCCCGTCCTGATTGATCATCGCCTCATAATTGTCATAGCAGCGGGCGCTGTCGGCCTTGAGGATCTCCAGCACGCGCGCGGCCTCTTCCCCTTCCAAGGCGGACCCACGACCCTGGTTATTGACCTCGGACTGCGCGGCCACGTGGTCAGGGGCGGGAATATAGAACTCACGGTCAAGTATCGAATAGCGCGCCGAGTATTCGTTCACATTGGCCGTCCGGTGGCGAATCCACTGGCGCGCGACGAAAACCGGCAGCTTTACATGCAGCTTGACCTCGCACATCTCAAACGGGGTCGAATGCCAGTGACGCATCAGATATCGGATCAGACCCTCATCATTCTGCACGGATTTAGTGCCTTTGCCGTAGGAGACTCGCGCCGCCTGACAAATGGCTGCATCGTCGCCCATATAGTCGATGACCCGGACAAAACCGTGATCCAGCACCTGATGGGCCGTGTAAAGATGGTCTTCCATGCCCGGTGCTACAACGCGGCGAGTTGGATGCGATTGCGCGCGCTGCGCTTCGATCTCGGCCAGTTGGTCGGCAGACAGAGGCATGAAATTATCCTTTCCAAGAATGAGTCGATGACCACTATATATCGTCAACTCCACCACTGGAACCGCGATATCTGCCGTAAACCGCGCGAAGTTCGAAATCGTGTTCTCGGCCCCTCTCGACACCTCGCGCAACCGCGCTAAGCTGCGCACCAAGCGAAGAAAAGGAGGAAGGCCAAGATGGGGCTGAGATATTTGCACACCATGGTCCGCGTGAAGGATCTTGAGAAATCAATGGCGTTCTATGAGCTGCTAGGCCTGAAGGAAACGCGCCGCCACGAAAGCGAACAAGGCCGGTTCACGCTGATCTTCATGGCCCCTCCCGGGCAGGAGGATCGCCCGCTTGAGCTGACCTATAACTGGGACGGTGACGATGCGCTGCCGAGTGACAGTCGTCATTTCGGTCATCTCGCCTATGGTGTCGACAACATCTATGAGACCTGCCAGCACCTGCAGGACAATGGCGTCGTGATCAACCGCCCGCCTCGCGACGGTCGGATGGCGTTCATTCGCTCGCCCGACAACATCTCGGTCGAGCTGCTGCAGAACGGTGACGCACTTGAGCCCGCCGAGCCATGGAGCAGCATGGAGAGTACCGGGCACTGGTGATCCGCACTCTGACAGCACTGGGGTTGGCCGCGTTGGCCAGCCCCGCGCAGGCCGAAGACTGCCGGCTGGCCCTTTTGCTGGCGCTGGATATCTCGGTCTCCGTAGATCAGACCGAGGATGCGCTGCAACGTCAGGGCCTTGCCGCCGCGATGCTCGCGCCCGAGGTTCAGGCCGCTTTTTTCTCGTCTCCCGCCCCTGTTGCGCTGGCCGTTTATGAATGGAGCGGCCGATCCACCCAGCACGTTGTCTTACCCTGGAAGTTGATCGAAAACGAAGGCGACCTGCTGGCCGCGGCAACCCGGATCAGCCAGTCCGAGCGGTCAGATTCCGGGTCTGCCACCGCGATGGGGCATGCGCTGGCTTACGGGGCTACCATGTTGCAGGATGGTCCGGACTGTCTGTTTCAAACCATTGATCTGTCCGGAGACGGGGCGAACAATGATGGCTATGGCCCCAAAATCGCCTACAAGCATTTTCCCTTCGACGCTGTCACGGTGAACGGGTTGGTGATCAATGCCGCCGATTTCGAGGGCGAGTTATTTCTGGTTCCTTTCTTCGAAGAAAACGTCCTGCACGGACCGGGTGCTTTTCTTGAAATCGCGCAGGGGTTTGAAGACTTTGAGCGTGCCATGCGCCGCAAGCTGGAACGAGAATTGAGCGGCCTGCAATTGGGATATCTGCAAGAAACAGGCCATAGATGACACGGTTGCTCGCGCTTGTTGTTAGCCTTTTAGCAGGATCCGTTTCGGCGCAATGTCGTCAAGCTCTCGCGCTTGGGTTGGATGTGTCCGGCTCTGTCGACGTTCACGAGTACAGGTTGCAGATCGACGGTTTGGCTGCTGCACTGCGGCGCCCTGAAATCCGCAAGATCATATTGGCAAACCCCGCATTTCCCGTTCGCCTCGCGGTGTTCGAATGGAGCGAACCCGGCCATCAGCGCGTGCTTGTAAAATGGACCGAAATCCGCACCGAATCTGATCTAGGCAGGATCGCGGCGAGACTGGGCGACGTGACCCGCAGCGCCGCCCCGCAAGGCACAGCCGTGGGCGATGCGATGCTGTTTGGCGCGGACCTCCTGAACCAACAACCGGAGTGTTGGAAGCACACTTTGGATTTGTCTGGAGATGGGAAGCACAATCTCGGCCTCCACCCACGCGCAGCCAAGGCGCTGCTGCAGGACAACGGCATCACCATCAACGGTTTGGTGATCGGTGTCGACGACTCCAACTATGGCGACCAACGGGATGTCCAGGTTGGAGAGCTGTCCGCCTACTACAACGCTTGGGTCATCCTCGGCCCTGATGCGTTTGTCGAGGTCGCACTTGGTTTTGAGGCCTATGAGGATGCCATGACCCGCAAACTGATCCGAGAGCTGCAGGGGATCATCCTATCCCAAGCCTCTGATCAGTAGATATAACGAATCTGGTCCGTCCAATAGCGTTCGACCCGACGCAGCGAAGTGGTGATATCCTCGATCCCTTCCGCCCCCAGAACGCCGCGGTTCTGCAACCCTTCGGCATGGCGCAAGAACAACTCGGACACGATATCACGAATCTCGCGGCCTTGAGGTGTCAGACGGACCCGGACCGAGCGCCGGTCAATCTCGCAGCGTTGGTGGTGCATATACCCCATCTCGACAAGTTTCTTGAGGTTGTAGCTGACATTGCTGCCCTGATAGTAGCCGCGGCTTTTCAATTCGCCGGCGGTCACCTCATGGTCGCCGATGTTAAACAGCAAAAGCGCCTGAACCGCGTTGATTTCCAGCACGCCCACCCGTTCGAACTCATCCTTGATGACGTCCAGCAACAGACGATGCAGACGCTCGACCAGAGCGAGCGCCTCAAGATAACTGGTCATGAAGCCTTTGGCCCCCGACGCAGAGACCTGCATTTCCATACTCATCCGACCCTCCGATTCAGCCGTGTCGTTTCAGACACGATGACCTGAATTTCCGAAAAATCGGTTAAGTCTGATTTTCTTTATTTTTGAAATGTTTGCGCGATATCCGCGATCAGGTCAGCGAAAGGATCGGGCGTGTTCACCTGCCCAGTGAACCATTGATACAGGTCCTGATCGTTTTCCTTCAGAAGCGCGTCATACAAATCCAGCCGGGCCGTATCCATCGAGTTCAGGTTGCGCTCGGCATAAGCCGACAGGATCAGATCCATCTCTTTGATCCCACGCCGCATGGAGCGCATCTGCAGGCGTTTGATCCGAACCTCGCGTGTTTCAGTCATTCTTGTCCTGCTCCAGCATCAAACGCAGTTTCTTTTCCAACCGGGCGGCGCGCCCTGCGCTGGCCCGCATCTCACCACGAATGGCGCGCAATTCGGCGACCGCGTCCGCCAGTTCCAGATTGGCTTCGCCTTCTTCCAGAGGGGCCTCCATGCCCTCACCCTCACCAGTCAGCAGCCACATGATCGAGACGTTGATCATGCCCGCCATCATCGACAAGCGATTGGCGCGGGGTTCGGACAGGTCGTTCTCCCAGGCCGCGATCGTTGCCTTCTTGACCCCCAGACGGCGTGCCAATTGTGCCTGCGTCATCCCCGCCGCTTCGCGCGCCCCGGCCAGTCTGTCTCCGAACGTTGCAGCATCCGGTCCGTACCAGTCGGTTTCGTCGTTCATCGGGGTCTCCAATTCTCGTGTGTCATACAGCTTGATCGTCAATCGGGCGCACCCTATGACAGACAAGTTGAACATACAAACCGAGGCCGCTCATGAGTTTCCTGTCTGCGACATTGTCACGCGTAAAACCCTCTCCGACCGTCGCGATGACAGCGAAAGCAGCCGAGTTGAAAGCCGCCGGGCGCGATATCATCGCCCTCAGCGCGGGTGAGCCGGATTTCGATACGCCGCAGAACATCAAGGATGCAGCCGTCGCGGCCATTGAGGCGGGCAAGACGAAATACACGGCACCCGATGGCATTGCCGAGTTGAAACAGGCGGCCTGTGCCAAGATGAAGCGCGATCATGGGCTGGACTATACGCCCGCGCAGATCTCGGTCGGCACGGGCGGCAAACAGACGCTCTATAACGCATTGATGGCGACGATGAACGAAGGCGATGAGGTTCTGATCCCCGCGCCTTACTGGGTCAGCTATCCCGATATGGTCCTGCTGGCGGGCGGAACGCCTGTTGTGGTCGAAACCACTTTGGAAAACAGCTTCAAACTGACGGCCGAGCAGCTTGAAGCTGCGATCACGCCGAAAACCAAATGGTTCATCTTCAACTCGCCGTCGAATCCCACAGGCGCGGGCTACAGCCGGGATGAATTGAAAGCATTAACCGACGTTCTGATGCGCCACCCTCATGTCTGGATCATGTCGGACGATATGTATGAACATCTCGCCTATGACGGGTTCGAGTTCTGCACCCCGGCCGAGGTTGAGCCCGGCCTCTATGATCGCACGCTGACCTGCAATGGCGTGTCCAAGGCGTATGCGATGACCGGTTGGCGGATCGGCTACGCGGCCGGTCCGGTTGAGATCATTGCCGCCATGCGCAAGATCCAGTCTCAGTCCACGTCAAACCCGTGCTCGGTCAGTCAATGGGCGGCGGTTGAGGCGCTGAACGGGACGCAGGACTTTCTGGCCCCGAACAACGAAACGTTCAAGCGCCGTCGCGATCTGGTCGTGGGCATGCTGAACGCAATCGACGGGATCACCTGCCCAACGCCAGAAGGCGCGTTCTACGTCTACCCGTCCATTGCAGGCCTGATTGGCAAGACCACGCCGCAAGGCACGGTGATCGACTCGGATGAGGCCTTTGCCACCGCCCTACTGGAAGAACATGACGTTGCCGTCGTCTTCGGTGCAGCCTTTGGCCTGTCGCCGAACTTCCGGGTCAGCTACGCGACCTCGGATGAGGCCTTGACCGAGGCCTGCACGCGTATCCAGCGTTTCTGTGCCTCTTTGACCTAAGCCGGAGCCACGCATGACCGCAGAGCTGCCAGAGTATTATTTCCGTGTCCGAGAAAACGGGGCCGTGGTGTTCAAGATCGACACTGAGAACCGGCAGCAGCGGATCGAGATGGATCAGATCGCGGTCATCAACATCCGCAACGGAGAGGTCAAGCCGCATGGTCAACGCAGCCTGACCGAGGCCGACAAGGCCGAGATCGCCCGATGGATGGATGCGCGCAAGGCCCTGCTGGCCCAGCGCGATATCGACGATATTCACCGGGCCGTCGACTACCTGAACCTGACCACGCAATGGGCGCAGTCCAAAGCGTCGGAAGAACAGCTTGAAGAGGTGACCGACCGGCTTTTGATGGCAATGCACGATCTGCGCTCGGTTCTAGTGCGCAAGAAAGCGGACCGGCTGAAAGGCGGCTGAGGGCTACTCGGCCGGTACGCCCACCTCGCGGACAGATCGCATCCAGAACCGTGCCATCAGCAGGACGGCCGCAAAGGCCAGCCCAAGCACAAGGCCCATCCAGACGCCGATTCCGTCCATGCCCTGCACAAAGCCGAAGTAATAAGAGGCCGGGATTCCGATCACCCAATAGCTGAGGGCTGCCATGATCATCGGCACTTGTGCATCCTGCAAACCGCGCAGCAGGCCCAGCGCGATCACCTGCGCGCCATCGACCAGCTGAAACAGGGCCGCCATGGCCAGAAGGCCCGTGCCAATCGCCAAAATCTCGCCGCGCTGCGCATTGTCGGCCTCCATAAACAATGAGATCAGAGGCTCGGCACAGGTCAGGAACAGTATGATCGTCAGCACGGACACGACCAGAGACATGCCGGTAACCGCAATCGCGCCACGCTCCAAATGGGCGCGGTCGCGGCGGCCCAGCGCATTGCCCGCGCGAATGGTCGCCGCGTTTGACAGGCCCAGATGAACCATGAAGGTCGCCGAAGCGAGGTTGAGCGCAATCCCATGCGCCGCCAGCGGCACCTGCCCCAGCCACCCCATCATGATCGCTGAGGTCGCAAACAAAGTGACTTCGGCGAGTGTGGTCAGGCCAATCGGAACGCCCAGCCGCAGAACCCGACCAAACATATCCCAATCCGGGCGCCAGACGCGTTGGAACAGACTGTGCTCCGGCAGAACCCGAACCGCGTAGATGATAACAGCGACCAGAGACACGATCTGTGTCACCACGGACGCAATTGCTGCCCCCATGACCCCAAGCTCGGGCGCGCCCCAATTGCCGAAGATCAATGCATAATTCGTCACGCCATTCACGACCGCGGCGATCACGGTGATCCACAACACGATCTGAGTACGCTCCAACGCGGCCAGATAAGACTTCAGCACCATCACCAGCAGCGCAGGAAACAGCCCCCATCCTGCAACGCGAAGATATTCCGAGGCGGTCTGCGCCACCTGCGGCTCCTGTTTCAGGGCAATCAGGATGGGATAGGACCACCAAAGCAGCGGCATCATCAGCGCGGCATAGAGCAGTGACAGCCACAAGCCCATGCGGGTCGAGCGGCGGATGCTGGTCTCGTCCTCTTCTGCGGCGGCCGTCGCCACCATGGGCATAACGGCCCAGCCAAATCCGGCCCCAAATAGGAACAACACAAAGTAGTAGCTGCTTGCCAGTGTCACTGCGGCCAGGGCCTCAACCCCGTACCAGCCGAGCATCACTGTATCGGTCAGGCCGATTGCGAACTGCGCCAAATGCCCGCCAACCAGCGGCAATCCAAGCACAGCAATCGCCCGGAAATGGGCGGGATATGTCATCACTTTCGTCATCTCGCCAGCCATAGGCCCGCGCCCTGCCCAAAATCAAGGCAGAAGTTAAAAACTCAAGGTGATACTTCAGAGAGATGCCAACCAAATGAAGAAGCCGTTGAATGTTTTCACTCAACGGCTTCTTTCCACTTTGCGTTTTAGTTGGATTTGGCGTCCGGGTGCAGCGCCGTTCCCAGAATATGATCCGAGCGGTGAATCACATGATGCGCCTGACCGACGATCAGCGGATCAGGTTCGCCGACGACCGAGGCGTCCTTGTCCGGATAATCCAGCGTCGACAGGAAATGGCGCATGCAGTTCAGGCGCGCGCGTTTCTTGTCGTTAGATTTGACGACGGTCCATGGCGCGTCAGCGGTGTCGGTGTAGAAGAACATCGCCTCTTTCGCCTCGGTATAATCGTCCCACTTGTCCAGGCTCGCTTTGTCGATGGGCGACAGCTTCCACTGTTTCAACGGATCGGTTTCACGGCTCTTGAAGCGGCGCTGTTGCTCTTCCTGCGTGACCGAGAACCAGTATTTGTAGAGATTGATGCCCGAGCGCACCAGCATCCGTTCCAAATCCGGGGTTTGACGCATGAATTCCAGATACTCGTTGGGATCGCAAAAGCCCATCACCCGCTCAACGCCCGCACGGTTGTACCAGGAGCGGTCGTAGAACACCATTTCGCCAACGGTGGGCAACTCCTGAATGTAGCGCTGGTAGTACCACTGGCCTTTCTCCTCCCACGTCGGCTTGTTCAGCGCGACGACACGCGCCTGACGCGGGTTGAGGTGTTCCATGAAGCGCTTGATCGTACCGCCCTTACCCGCAGCGTCGCGACCCTCGAACAACAGCACGAAACGCTGACCCGTATCCTGAGCCCAATGCTGAACCTTCAGCAACTCGGCCTGCAACTTGGCCTTCTGCGCCTCGTAATCCTTGCGCGCCATCTTGCGACCATAAGGGTACTTCCCGCTTTCGAACGCGTGCCGAATTTTCTCGGCGCTGGGTACGGCCGGTTCGGGTGCAGGTGTGGGCACTACCTTGATGTTAACGGCTTCGGGTTTCTTCTGGGCGGTCGTTTCCATTCAGCTGTCCTCTTGTTGTTCTTGTCTTGAGAACGAGCTAGCAGAAAGCGCAAGATCCTGCGTTGATTGGGATCAAATTGGAGCGAATTTCGACGAAAAAACCGGGGTTTCCGAGATGACCAGACTAGCGGTGTCCCCAATCATCGGGATTGTCCGAGTTGCTAGGCGACAGCCCCAGAACGTCCCCCTTTGTCGAACAGCCAAGCCCCAAGACCGTCCGGTTGGCATAGTTGAAATAGGCGCAGACCTGATTGATCTCGAGGATTTCTCCGTCGTCCCACCCAGCGTCGCGCAGGGCTGTGACATCCGCCTCGACCATGTCGCCAGGTGCTTCGGTCAACTTGCGCGCATAGTGCATCGCTGCGATCTGCGCCTCGTTCAAAGGCGCGGCCTTTGGATCGCCCACCTCAATCGCCGCGCGGATCGCATCCCCCCTTGGCGGATCGGTCAGTAGCCGTTGCAGACCGTTGAAGTGATGCTCGACGCAATAGGAACAGGTGTTCAACGCGCTAACCCAAACGCCAAGCGTCTCCAGAAACCATTTGGGGATCGTGTTGGCCGAATGGTGCAGCACATTCTTGTACAGCGTCATGTGGCCTTCCATCGAATGCGGACGCAAGGAATGCGCCATCATGATGTTGTCCACGTTATTGTCGGGCCCAGTTACCCGATCATACAACTTTTTTAGCTTACCGGTCGCTTCCTGAAATGGCACGGTCTTGATCCAGCTCATTGAAACGAGGCCCCTTTTTCCTTGAACATTTTAGGTCACACACAGCTTGGCTACATTTGAGGCGAACAATCAATCGGAATTGAAAACAGATGCCAAAAGGATTGAACTCCGTCCAGATTTCTCACCTTAAACGCGATTCATTTCCAGAGGCCACTGTGCGTATTCTCATTTTTGCTTTTCTTCTATCCTCCGCCGCTACTGCCTTTGCCGTCCTTTCTCTGATTTCTACCGATTGGCTTTTGCTAGCTGCCCCTTGCGCCATAGCCAGTGCGCTTTTGATCCTGCCACGATGGCTCAAACGCAAGCCTCGCAGCTGGGCTGTTGTTGATGGATCGAATGTCATGCATTGGAAGGATGGCGAGCCTCGCATAGAAACGGTGCGAGAAGTAGTCGAGAAACTGACCGGCGCCGGTCTAACGCCCCGCGTAGTCTTCGACGTTAACGTGGGCTACAAGATCAAGGGCCGCTACTTGCACCACAACGCCCTTGCCGATCTTCTAAACCTGCCCGAGGATCGCGTCATGGTGGCCCCCAGCGGTACGCCCGCCGACCCCCTGGTGCTGCAAGTTGCTAAAGATTATGGGGCAATCGTCGTATCAAACGACCGCTTCCGCGACTGGGCCGAGGAGTTTGGCGCGGTTTTGCAACCGGAATACTCCGTGCGTGGCGGATACAGGGATGGGACGCTTTGGCTGTCTTTGTAGGATGTCAATCGCCGGCATTTAGGCAATCCATCCACAATACCTCGGGTCCCTCTTCCCCCGTCCCACATCACCTGCCATAATGGGGGAAACTCAAAAACAAGAGCAGCACCGATGCCCGACGATCTGTTGACGCCCAGCGCGACCGCCACTTATGACGCCTCCTCGATCGAGGTGCTTGAAGGGCTGGAGCCGGTTCGAAAACGCCCCGGTATGTATATCGGCGGCACCGATGAGCGCGCATTGCACCACATGGTCGCTGAGATTCTCGACAACTCCATGGACGAGGCGGTCGCTGGTCACGCCAACCGGATCGAGGTCGAACTGCATTCCGATTACGCCCTGACCGTACGCGACAACGGGCGCGGTATTCCTATCGACCCGCACCCCAAATTCCCCGACAAATCCGCGCTTGAGGTCATCCTATGTACCCTGCACGCGGGCGGCAAATTCTCGGGCAAGGCGTACCAGACCTCGGGCGGTCTGCACGGCGTGGGGGCGTCGGTTGTGAACGCGCTGTCGGATTCGATGGTCGTGCAGGTCGCACGAGACAAAACGCTGTTCGAGCAGCGATTCTCGCGCGGAATTCCTCTGGGTCCAGTCGAAAAAGTCGGCGCGGCGCCGAACCGGCGCGGTACGACCGTAACCTTCCACGCGGATGCCGAGATCTTTGGTCACCATAAGTTCAAACCGGCGCGGCTGTTCAAATCCATCCGCTCCAAGGCCTACCTGTTCTCGGGCGTCGAAATCCGCTGGAAATCTGCCATCGATGATGGTGAGACCCCGACCGAGGCCACGTTCCACTTCCCCGGCGGCCTCTCGGATTACCTTAAAGAAACGATGAACGGCTCCTCCACCTATGCCGAACAGCCCTTCGCGGGCACCGTGGACTTCAACGAGAAATTCGGAGCGCCGGGCAAGGTCGAATGGGCGATCAACTGGACGCCCTCGCGCGACGGGTTCATCCAGTCCTACTGTAACACCGTTCCCACGCCCGAAGGCGGCACTCATGTGGCCGGATTCTGGGCCGCGGTTCTTAAGGGTATCAAGGCCTATGGGGAACTGATCAACAACAAGAAAGCCGGTCAGATCACCCGCGATGACCTGATCACGGGCGGCTGCGCGCTAGTGTCGTGCTTCATCAGCGAGCCCGAGTTTGTCGGCCAGACCAAAGATCGTCTGGCTACAGTCGAGGCACAGCGGCTGGTCGAAAACTCCGTCCGCGACCATTTCGACAACTGGCTGGCGGCTGACACGAAATCCGCCGGCGCGATCCTGGATTTCCTCATCCTGAGGGCTGAGGAACGTCTGCGCCGACGGGCCGAGAAGGAAACACAACGCAAATCCGCCACTAAGAAACTTCGTCTCCCCGGCAAGCTGGTGGATTGCTCTAGTTCAACACGCGACGGCACCGAGTTATTCATCGTCGAGGGCGACTCGGCGGGCGGTTCTGCCAAAATGGGTCGCGATCGCAAGACACAGGCCCTTTTGCCCCTGCGCGGCAAAATCCTGAATGTGCTGGGCGCGGCCAGTTCGAAACTGGGCACCAATGCCGAGATCAACGACCTGACCCAAGCTCTGGGTGTGGGCCTTGGCACCAAGTTCAACGTCGATGACCTGCGCTATGACAAGATCATCATCATGACCGACGCTGATGTGGACGGGGCGCATATCGCCTCACTGCTGATGACGTTTTTCTTCACCCAAATGCGGCCAATGATCGACGCGGGCCACCTCTACCTCGCCTGCCCGCCTCTCTATCGCCTGACCCAAGGCGCGAAACGCGTTTATTGCCTAGACGAAGCCGAGCGGGATGAGTGGCTTGAGAAAGGTCTGGGCGGCAAAGGCAAAATCGACGTCTCGCGCTTCAAGGGTCTGGGTGAAATGGACGCCAAGGACCTGAAAGAGACTACGATGGACCCGGCCTCCCGCAAACTGATCCGCGTCACTATCGACGAGGACGAACCCGGCGAGACCGGCGATCTGGTCGAGCGGCTGATGGGCAAGAAACCCGAACTGCGGTTCCAATACATTCAGGAAAACGCGCGGTTTGTGGAGGAGCTGGATGTTTGAGCACCAAATACCTTAAACGTATGCATCACCGTTTCAGAAATTTAGTCCAATCGGCAGAAGTTGTGCGTAAATCATCATGATCTTTCAAATTGGTTTCAACAAATGCGCAACAACCGCCCTTTTTTGGCTTTTTGTTAACTCCGGTCATGCCGCCCTGCATAGTAGCGGCAGAAGGTCTCGCAAGGCAGGGCACCAGGTTGTTTCGAGACAACACCCACAGATACAGATTCATCACAACATATGTTCAGGCCTTCCTCCGGTTGCAGGCTTGGAAGACTTCAATGCCTTTTTTGACATGGAGTATGATCGCCCACAGTCAGAGATCAAGATCGAGAACTTCAAGTTCTTTGATCGTTTTGCCCTAGCTTACCCAGACGCAAAATTTATTTTAAACACAAGAGACAAGCAAAGCTGGCTGCGCAGCCGCTCGCGGCACAACGATGGGCTATATTTAGCTCGTTCCATGAAACGTTGGGGGCTAAGTAAAGAGGCAACGTTGGAAAGATGGGCGGGCGAATTTGAACGCCACAACGACAGTGTTAGAAACTTCTTTCAGAAAGAGCATGACCGATTGATCATCTTCGATATCGACGAGTCTTCGATCGAAAGTGTAGTTGATTTTGCAGCGCCCCACTTCAAATTGCTCCCTCAGCATTGGGGTATGTCCCGCAAAACAGACATGGTTATCGCAAAAAAGCGCGCGCGCTAGGGCAAGTGTTGCGCAGGCTCAATAACAAAACCAGCGACAAGCCCCCCTTGCCTAACTCTTTGATCCCGTTCACAGTTACCCTCAACCCGTCATCCAAGAACGGAATTTGAGGTTCTCGAGCGTCTAAGACCCAATTTGACCACGAACAAAGTTTCGAACAGGAGGACGATATGAAGACATTCACCCTCGGGCTGGCCCTGACGATGGTGGCCTCACACGCCTCGGCGCAGCAAATGCTCAGCACAGCATCGCCCATACCAGAAGGGGCCGAGAGCCGGTTCTGCTACTATGAAGGCATGGCCTATTCCGAGGACGCTTTCGTTTTGATGGTCGGAGATAACACCGTCACCGATACCGTCCGAACCGTGCAAGAACGCCTGTTGCGTTGCCATCGGGACAGTGACGGCACTCTGAAGTGGAAACCTCAGAGCACCTTCTCCACCAACAACTGAGGGCTCTACCGCCCTACCCCACCTTTTGGTCCAGCCATTCCACGATCTGCGCGGCTGGTCCCTCCCACCCTGGCTCCATGAACAGGAAATGTGCGTGGTTTTCGGCGGGCATGAAAGTCGCGCGGTCTCCGTAGAGGCCCGCCAAGGCGCGGCAGGTTTTGGGGTTCACGGCTCGGTCCTCGGTACCGGAGACGATCAGCACGGGGCAGTCGACCTTATCGATGTTCACTTTCATCGCGTGATAGTCGTCGAACATCCAGAAGAACATCTCGAACATCACGCGCCCGCTTTCCGGGCCGAGCCGATCGAAGACCGCGTGTTGTTGCGCCTCGGGCAGCTTATTCAGCGCGAACGGGGCCATGAGATCGAAATCGACCCGCATCGGCTGCTTCCAGAAGGCCCCACCCTCCATCAACGCACGTGGAACGGCGCGTTCGTCGTCGGTCTCGGGCAGAGTGCCCCAGGCCGCGTTAGGGTTAATCAGAACAATGGCGCTGGCCAGGCCGCGCGCGGCGACCTGTTGCGCCACGACACCGGCAATGGCGTGGCCCAACAGCACGGGTTTGCTGTCGAGCCCTTCAACCAACGCCGCGATATCATCCGCATAGTCCATGACGCTTGTGTCGGTCAGGCCCGGGTCCGGCTCGGCCTTGGGGTCGGCGTCGTGATACCGCAGCGCCGGGGTGTGGACTGTCCAACCTCGGTCACGGAAGAAACCGGCGTAACTCTCCATACACCAAGGACCGGCAAATGCGCCGTGGATCAGGACAATATGCTTCGTCATCAAAACCTCCCACCTATTTCCGCCCAGTATGATCATCCTGAAAGACGAAACAACTGCGCGTGATCGCTGTTGCGTGAGGGGGCGGACCACTTAAACTTGTCTCATGACTTTTGTGACCGAAAACCAATTGCCTCTGCTGATCCTGTTCTTCCTGATCGGATCGGTCGGAACGGGCTTTCTGTTTCGCAAACCGGCTGGGCACAGGGCGTGGAAGCTGGCCGATCTGGTTTGGGTCGTCCTCGGCGGGATCGGTGCGCTGGTGGCCGTTCTGGCTGGGCTTTATACTTCCGACAGCTCGCGACTGGATCGGCAGATTGATGTGGCATACGCGGCGTCCTCGGCGTTTGACCGCGATGCCGCGCGGTTCCGATTGCGGTTTTGCGACCCGGCCTATGACCCCGACACTGGTGTCTTGTGCGAAAAGGTCGAGTTTCTTTCGGCCTCAACCGCCAGCAATACCGACCTGCCCTTATTCATCGCCGTAACGAATGAGGTCGCCCCCCTGCAGGGTTTGCACTTCCTGTTCGGACGACAAGACAAGGACGAGATGGAGGAGATGGCCGCCAAGGCCAACGCCTTCGATATTGAACAGTTTCTGGTCTTCACCTCGCTGGATGACGAAACCCAGACCGCCATCGACAATATGCGCCGCAAGGTCCCCGCAATTGCCGGAGATTATCTGATCCTCGCCCAAAGCTACGATGAGCTGATCGATCAGGTCAGCAAGCTGAAAGATGAATGGGAGTATCTGCAGGCCAACGCCCACATTCTTGTTCTACAGATCGTGGCGCTGTGCCTCGTCAGCTTTGCCGCTCCCTTCCGATTGGGGAAATCCATTGTCGAGCTGCGGACAACGTTGCATCCTGACGCGCCGCAGGAGGTGGCCGAAACAGCGCCTGACAGCCCAAGAAAACCGCAGACAGACAGCTAGTTCGGGCGTTGCAAGGCGCCGAAACCCACTGGTCTTGACCGCAAAACTCCCTATATCTCGAGGCCGAGGCAGATGATAAGGACCACGCCATGGCAACCCGTCGCATACTGCGCCTGACCGGCTCGGATACTGAGAGCTTTTTGCAGGGCCTGATCACCAATGACATCAGCGGGCTGGATGCAGGGCTGGTCTATTCCGCCCTATTGACGCCGCAGGGCAAATATCTGGCCGATTTCTTCCTAAAACGCGACGGCGACGCCGTGTTGCTGGACGTGGCTGAGTCGTTGGCGGATGGCCTGATCAAACGGTTGAGCATGTACAAGCTGCGGGCGGACGTGGCGATCGAGGTCTCGGACCTGAATCTGCATCGCGGAACGGGGCCTACGCCAGAAGGCGCATTACCTGACCCGCGTCATCCTGACTTGGGCTGGCGAGACTATGTCGCGTCAACCGAAAGCGATGATGGTACCGATTGGGACGCAATCCGCGTGCTCCATTGCATCCCTGAAACCGGAATCGAATTGCACCCGGACAGCTATATCCTCGAATCCCGGTTCGAACCGCTGCGAGGCGTCGACTTCAAAAAGGGCTGCTATGTTGGTCAGGAAGTGACCGCGCGCATGAAACACAAGACTGAGCTGCGCAAAGGACTGTGTCGCGTCGCCATCGACGGGGCAGCCCCTGTAGGCAGCGCAATTGAGGCCAACGGCAAGCCGGTGGGCACCCTGTTTACGCAATCGGGCGGCCACGCCATCGCCTATCTGCGCTTTGATAGGGCAACCGGTGACATGCAGGCCGACGCGGCTACGGTCCGTCTGATCGACTGATACTTGTTGCCCAATCGGCACGTGGCCAAAGCGGTCTGGGCGCTGACCCTTTGAACCCCGGTCCCTGCCCTGCCACAGTGCGGCTATTCGAATGAACCGGATACCCGCATGCTCAGACTTTATTCCGCAATCTGGCGCGCAAGCGCCGGGCGTCAGATCCTACTGATCCTACTCTCGGTGGCCGTGGCCGCTCTGGCCGCTGTTCCACTGGAGTTTCAACGCGCAATCGTCAACCATCTGACCTCGCTCGATGTTGGGGCGGAACGCCTGGTCTATCTGGGGCTTGGCATGATGGGGGTGATCTTGCTGAGCCTCGCGTTGAAGTGGGTTCTGGGCTACCGCGCGGGTACTTTGGGCGAGGACATGATCCGCCTGATCCGCCAACGCCTGCTTTGGCGGTCCTCAGATATCAACGAAACCGGCGAGAGCGTGCGCAAGGGCACCATGACCACGGCAATCTCGGCCGAGGCGGAGGAGCTGGGCAAATTCGCAGGCGGCGCATTCTCGGACCCGGTGGTCCAGATCGGCACGTTGATCAGTGTCATCGGCTATATCTCATCCACGCAGCCGGGGCTGGGCCTGATCGCCTTTTCGATGATCGTGCCGCAGATCATCATCGTTCTGGTCTCGCAGCGCAAAGTGAATGTGTTCGTGGCCGAGCGTGTCCGCATCCTGCGCAGTGCGACAGATCAGCTTACGACCGAGGATCTCGACGCGGTCGAGCAGGATATCAATGCCCTGTTCGACGACATCTATGAAACCCGCAAACGAATGTTTCTGTGGAAGCTTTCAGCCAAGTTCCTGCTGAGCGTGATCAACGGCGCGGGAACGGTCGGCATATTGATGCTGGGCGGCTGGCTGGTGCTGCAGGGCAAAACCGATGTGGGAACCGTTGTGGCCGCCACCAGTGGCCTCGGCCGCATTCAGGGGCCGACGGCCTTCCTGATCGCCTTCTACCGGCAAGTCAGCGCCAACCGGATCAAATATGAGCTGATGCTGGAACTGTTCGGCCCTGACCCGACACGCTATCGCCACCGTTCGTAAAAAGACCGCGCAGCGGCAGGCTAGCGCGGTCTTTTGCGAGTAAATAAGGGCGGCGATCAAGCGCGCTCAGAATATTCCATGGTTTCGGTGTTCACCACGATCATCTCGTCCTGACCGATGAACGGAGGCACCATGACCTTCACGCCATTGTCAAGAACCGCCGGTTTGAACGAGTTCGCAGCGGTCTGACCTTTGACCACCGGCTCGGTCTCAACGATCTGGCAGGTGACCTTTTGGGGCAGCGTGGCGTTCAAAGCCTCAGATTCGTAGAACTCGACCACGATGGTCATGCCGTCCTGCAGAAACGGGCGACGCTCGCCCAGCAGGTCGGCAGGCAATTCGATCTGCTCATAGGTCTCGGCATCCATGAACACCAGCATGCCGTCGGATTCGTACAGGAACTGCTGATCCTTCTGCTCCAGCCGCACACGCTCGACCTTGTCCGCCGACCGGAACCGCTCGTTCAATTTAGACCCGTTGCGCAAGTTGCGCAGTTCGACCTGTGCAAAAGCACCGCCTTTACCGGGTTTTACGTGATCCACTTTAACAGCCGCCCACAGCCCGTCATTATGCTCAAGCACGTTGCCGGGGCGAATTTCGTTCCCATTGATCTTGGGCATTACATTAATCCTTCACAAACGGTTGATGCGTCAGTTGTCGTCCCTATATCTGGCAGGACCATCCCTGACAAGACAACGACACCTAGTGCTGCACATGCAGCAAGCCATGCAAATGACGCAACGCAACTATGCATTTTAGCTGTATCCGAATCGGAGCTAATAGGTCATAAGGACCGTCACGCCGAAAATGCAAGAGCAAGAACAACAAGGAAGACGAGATGAGAGATTTCGTTGACGGCACTGCCTTTAACAATGAGCAAGGCAATCGTGCGCGTAAACTTTTCGCGGCTGTTGTGCTGGCCGCACTGGACGATGCCATCGCCGATGACAAGAAATACGGCAATGGCCCCGAACAAATCGCCCGCTGGGCCCGCTCGCGCGATGGTCGCGAGGTGCTGTCCTGCGCGGGTATCGACCCGAACGAGCGGGTTGTCAGCGGATTGATGGACTTCGTTGGCCGCGGTGTACGGACGTCCGTCGCCCTGTCGCGCGAAGAAAGCGAGCGTCGCAACGCCGCCCAACAAGCCGAAGCCGCCTGATCCAAGGCGATTTCACTACGAAAAAGCGCGCCTCCAGACTTTGGGGCGCGTTTTTCTTTGGCTCTGTCTAGAAAAACAGAAGCCACTGCCGCGCGACCCAGATCTCGGCCGCCAGCAGCAGCGTAAAGAAGAGCTTTGCGGACAGCGACAGCCCCCTGCTCCAAAGCACGACATAAGAGCCGACGCATAGCGCGATTGACGCCGGCATAACCCAAATCGAGTGATGCGACGTGTCCCAATAGCTGACCGGACTGTGAAAGACCCAATCGCTCAGTGGCCAGAAGTGAGGGCGCCCGTCCCCCGCATGAAGCCCGAAATCCATCATTATATGCAATAGCCCTGCCGATGCCGCGACCGTTAGGATTCGCCACCCCCGCCAAAGCCCCAGGGCCAGTGCCAGCCCCCACAGGATGAACGAGTTATCGATGGCGAAAACCGTCTGCCATTGCGGTGAAAAATACAGTTCGTCGAACACCACATGTGGCGGGATGTTGAGAATATGCAAAGACACCCCCGCCATCAGGTACAGCGACAGGTCAGGCAACAGCGACCCCAGCACAGCCGCCCAAAGGATGCGCCCGCGTGCAGGCCGCGCAAAGGCGGCTGCGCCGATCAAAAGATGCGCAGGCGTGTTCATCTGGGGCTTTCCCTTTGGCGTCAAATCAGGTCATTTGCCCCCAACATATAGGAGACGCCAATGGTTCGCGCCATCATGATTCAAGGCACCGGCAGCAATGTCGGCAAATCGGTTCTGGTTGCCGGGCTGGCGCGAGCGTTCACGCGGCGCGGCCTGAAGGTCGCTCCGTTCAAACCGCAGAACATGTCGAACAACGCGGCTGTGACAGAAAACAGAGGCGAGATCGGACGCGCCCAGGCCTTGCAGGCGCGCGCGGCCAAACGCCCGACGCATACGGATATGAACCCGATCCTGCTGAAACCAGAAACGGATACTGGCGCGCAGATCATCGTGCAGGGGCAGCGCGCCGGAACAATGAAGGCGGGCGACTATCGCAAGGACAAATCCAAACTGCTGGGGGCCGCGCTGGAAAGCTTTGACCGGCTTTGTGGCGACGCTGATCTGGTCCTGATCGAGGGCGCGGGCAGCCCGGCTGAGACCAACCTGCGCAAAGGTGACATCGCCAATATGGGTTTCGCCTGCGCCGCCGGAGTTCCCGTGGTGCTGGTGGGCGATATCCATCGGGGCGGCGTTATTGCGCAAATCGTGGGCACTCAGGCCGTGCTGGGTGAGGGCGATCTGGCGATGATCCGTGGCTTTGCCATCAACCGCTTCAAAGGCGATGTATCTCTGTTTGATGAAGGGCGAGATGATATCGCCGCGCGGACCGGCTGGCCGTGCCTGGGTGTTGTGCCCTGGTTCCACGACGCTTGGAAACTACCCGCCGAAGATATGATGGACATCCGCTCTCATACCGGTGGGGCCTGCAAGGTTGTGGTGCCTCAACTGGAGCGCATGGCCAATTTCGACGATCTGGACCCTCTGTCGGCTGAGCCCGGCGTCAGTGTCGAGATCATTCCCGCAGGCCGCCCCCTGCCCGGTGATGCCGATCTGGTGCTGTTGCCCGGCAGCAAATCGACCATCGGTGATCTGACCTATTTCCGGAAGCAGGGCTGGGATATCGACCTCCACGCACATGTGCGCCGTGGTGGTCACGTTTTGGGTCTGTGTGGCGGATATCAGATGCTGGGGAAAACGATCTCAGACCCCGAAGGCGTGGATGGCCGCCCTGGCACGGTTGAGGGCCTCGGGCTGTTGGACGTTCATACGGTCATGTCGGGCAAGAAACACGTGACTCTGACCGAGGCTTGCGCCCTGCCCAATCGCGAACCTGTCAGCGGGTACGAGATTCACATGGGCCGGACCGAAGGACCCGATTGCGCCCGCGCCTGGCTTGAAGTGCAAGGACGCCCTGAAGGTGCCGCCAGTGCCAATGGGCGCATTCTGGGCAGCTATCTGCACGGGATTTTCTCATCCGATGCCTTCCGCGCGCAATACCTATCGCGTTTGGGTGTCACCTCCGAGAACGCCTATGAAGACGGTTTAGAAAAGGCGCTGGATGATCTGGCAGACCATCTTGAACAGCATATGGATCTGGATCTGCTGCTGGAGCTTGCTCAGACGCCGCAAAGAGCCTGAGCGACTATTCCAGCTCTTTGGCGGTCAGCGCGCGGTGGATCTCACGCCGAACCATCTTGCGGACATTGCGGGTGATGCGTTCCCCCAATGCACCCTGAAGTTCGGACCGGACAACCTCGGCGATCATCTCACGCAAGGCCTCCTCCTCGGACGCAGACAACCCGATCTCGTCCTCGATCGCTTTCTCAATCGCGTCGTCTTCAACTGGGTCTGCTTTAGGAGTATCCCCGTGCCGAACGAATGTCGCCGGTTCTTCTGTCGCGGCATCCGCCTCGCCTGAGGGCGCATCCACATCCTCGGCGTCCTCTTCTTCAAAGGTGGGCGCAGGTATCCAGTGAAGCGCCTTCGAGGGCGTGCCGGAATACGCGTCGTCGCTGTCTCCGTCCGGCTCCCATTGGTCCTCGGTTCGCGCGATGGCGGCCTCAAGGGCTTCAATCTTGGCACTCAGGCTGCCAGATAGGTTTTCCGACGTGGTCTCGTCGCCGACCTCCTCAGCACCATCGTGATTGGCTGCTTCGCCCGGCTGAACAATATCACAAGCCCGCAGGAGCATCGGCTTTGCCGAATCCTCGGGACTGTATTTGGGATCTAGTTTCAGGGGGTCGGATTTTGGCGCGTCACCAACGCGCAGCGCGTCCGTCAAGACCAATCGGCCCGGTTTGCGTGGAGCGGTCGCAGTATCGGCATCCGACACTTTGCGACCGTCTTCGCTCACCAGTCGTTTTACCGACGACAGTACATCCTCGATACCTGAGGTCATGACGCTATCCGACATTGTTCTCTACCGCTCTATTCTTGAAACCAAGTGTAGCCAAACACGTCGGGTGTCACAACCAGTAGTATAGATCAGTCCCGCCGCAACGCTTTGAGAACGCGATCCAGATCCTTGCTTTGCTTGCTGACCTGCGCCGGAGCCTTTTTGACCAGATTGTAGTATAGCGTGGGGTCATAGATCTGCACCGCAAGCCCCAGACGTTCAGCCGTCAGAAGACCTTGCGCCTGCAACAGCTGGTATGCGGCCAAGGACCGTTCGGTGCGCGAGGCGACCTCGGCCAATTGCGCGTCCAGAAGATCCTGCTGAGCGGTCAGCACGTCCAGCGTGGTTCGCGCGCCCAGCGTTGCTTCTTCGCGAATCCCGTCGAACGCCACTTGCGAGGCCCGGACCCGCTCGGTCGAGGCCGTCAGGCTGGCCGTTGCCGTTTGGAACCGGACAAAGGCGTCTGTCACGCCCTGAGTGATGTTCTTCTGCACGTTCAGCAGATTGGCCCGCGAAGAATCCCGGGTTGCCATAGCGCGACGTACGTTGGCCGCAAGACGACCGCCTGCATAGATCGGCTGGTTGAAGTTCAGCGAAACCGTGGCGTCGTTGATGTAGTCATCATTGTCATATCGCTGCGTCACACCCGCATCCGCGTTCAGGCTGACATTTGGCCCAAGGTTGGCGCGTTGCTGCTGGACGATCAAATCCAGCGCCCGCACCTGGTGCTGAGCCGATAGAATCGCCGGGTGATTGCGCTGCGCGAGGCTGATTGCCTCGGATTGCGAGCGTGGGAGATTCGGAAGCCCCGGCTGCCCAGCCGTACGCCCCGGCAACTTGCCGACCGCATTAACATACTCGGCCTGAGCAGTGCTGAGATCCCCTCTGGCATCCGCAAGATCCGCGCGCGAACTGGCCAGCTGCGCCTCAGAAAGGGCCACGTCGGTACGCGTGACTTCACCCACTTCGAAGCGGTCGTTCGAGGCCCGAAGTTCCTCGCTCGACAGATCGACGTTGTTTTGCCGAATCTGAACCGTTTCCTCTTGCAGCAGGACGCTCAGATACGCGGTTGCGGCCCGGAAAAGAACTTGCTGTTCGATATCAATCAGCGACTGGCGCGTCGACAGAACCGTTTCCTGTGCGGACTGCTTGCCCAGCACCGACGCCCCGCCATCATACAACAGCTGGCTGAGCGTCAAGCCCGAGAAGAATCGCGACGGGTCGGTGCTTGTTCTGACGGAGTCAGTTCTTGTTCTCGTGTAATCCTGGCTGACCTGAACCGTCCAGTTGATGATCGGGCGCAGCGCGGAAAGCGCAATTGCCACGTCTTCATCCGCGGCCCGCAACAGGGCTCGGTTCTGTTCCAGCAGACCGCTGGTGTTATACGCTCCGATGAACGCATCTGTCAGATTGTCAGCCCAGACGGCCCTTCCGGGAACAGTACTCAGGGCAATGGCCGCAGTCACTGCAAGCGCTTTGACCAGCTTTCCCGCTGTCTTTCCACGCATACCAAATCCTCTCAAATCGAAATTACGCTGCCTCTCCGGCAGTTTGCGTCTTTATGTTCAACTAATCAAGGTGGTGGAAACAACAGTCAGCGGACTATAGCGAAAATGCACACTCTTGGGAAAAACCGTCCAAAACCAGCGCACTGGCGTTGAAGGCATCCCGCCAACTGACCACACCACCGGCCTTGCGACCGATGCGAACCGTACCCAGTTGCCCATCCACAAACAGACAGGCGATCCGGCCCTGATCCTTCAATTGGTCCAACACCGCGTCGGGCACATGTTCGACACCACCTTGTATCATAATCACGTCATAAGGGCCATGCTCGGCCGCGCCCTCTTCCAGAGGTCCGACATGAATGACGGCATTGTCGACGTTTTCTTCGGTCAGCACGCTTTGCGCCTCAGAGGCAAGATGTTCGTCAGATTCGACACCAACCACCAACTGTGCCATCCGCGCGGCGACTGCGGTTGAATAACCATAGGCCGGTGCGATATCGAGAACCATTTCGTCATTCGAGATATTCAGCGCATCCAACATCTTAGCCAGAGTGCGCGGCTCAAGAATACAGCGGTTGTTACCCAAATCTATCAGCTCTTCGACATAGGCCGCTTCGCGCTGCGCCGTTGGCACAAAGCTTTCACGCGGAACGGACAGCATCGCGTCGATGATTGGAAACTTGGTCACATCCGAGGGTCTTACCTGCGTATCAACCATGGTGCGGCGCCGGGCTGCGAAATCTGACATCTGATCTCTCTTTTCAATCCCTTGGGTAATTGGCTTGTGCCATACTCGACCTGACTCGACAACGGCCCAGATGCCGCAAGCCTGGTTCACGATCCGTTTAGACTGGCCGCCCACAAATATTGATTTGCGGCCCAAAATCGACGGCAATCCTCTGGACGCCCCCGATGAAAGCTGCTAAAAGGCCCACCACACCACGGCAAGTATTTGATTTTGCTTGAAAAGGCGAGTTGGCGGAGTGGTGACGCAGCGGATTGCAAATCCGTGTACACCGGTTCGATTCCGGTACTCGCCTCCACATCCCACTCCTCTAAATATAGTCTACAGAAATCAGTTTTCAGGAGGAACGCCCCTGAGGCACGACTTCGTACCCTGGTTCTTCCGGCTCATCGTCCTGCATTTCCGTAGGAAAACCCGGTGCGCGAATGTCCAAGCCGGTGGCTTCTTCAAGGCGTTTGATGATGTTTGGCGACAGCTCACGCTCGCCAAACCGGGCGATGCCATCCTCAAAGATCTTGATCATCACCGGATTGATTTCCAAAGGAACACCGGCGCGGTCGGCGACGTCCTGAAACAGGCCGATATCCTTTTTCACCAAGTCCATCGTAAACGAAATATCGCGCGAACCGTTCAAGATCACCTGGCTTTCGGTTTCGTGCACGAACGATGTCCCTGACGAAATCTTGATGGCCTCATAGGTGGTGTTCAAATCCATCCCGGCAGCCTTGGCGGTGACCAACGCTTCAGCACAGGTGATTAGGTTGGCCGTGGCCAGATAGTTGGTCAGTACCTTCAGAACCGAGGCCGAGCCGAGCTCTCCGGTGTGCAGAACACGCCGACCCATGGTGGTCAGGAAGGGCAGAATGCGCTCGAACGTGTCGCGATCGCAGCCAGCGAAGATCGAGATATTGCCCGTCGCCGCGCGGTGACAGCCACCCGAGACAGGGCAATCGACGGCGGCCCCTCCGCGCTCCAGAACCAATGCACCCAACCGCTTGACCTCGGCCTCGTCAGTGGTGGACATCTCCATCCAGATCTTTCCGGGACCAACCTCTGGCAACATCTCCTGCATCACCGCGTCCGAGGCCGCAGGCGACGGCAGGCAGGTGATCACGGCATCGCAATCGCGCATCATCTGGGCCGGGCTTTCAGCCGCTTTGGCCCCCTGCGCGACAAAGGCCTCGACCAGATCGGAACTCAGGTCATGAACTGTCAGATCGATTCCATTGCGCAGCAATGACCCCGACAGCTTGCCGCCCACATTCCCAAGCCCGATAAAACCTACTTTCATGGATTTCGCCTCCGTTTGCGATTTGAGGCCATGCGACCATGCATCGGCGTCCTGTTCATGCCGCCTAGCGACGCTGGCAGGTCGCTTTTCAACGTGCCGCAGCAGTCTGAGCTCCATCGCGCTTGACAAGCTGCAGGTGCGTGCCGCATGAGCCTCATGTTGGTGTCTGTGAGAACAGATGAAAAGGGAATGCGTCAACGGGTTTTCCGCCAAACGCAGCCGCCCCCGCGACCGTGACCGGAGAGGGTGCCCAAGCCACTGGCGCAAAGCCGGGAAGGTGGGACATCCGACAGAGGACAACTCTGACATCCGCAAGCCGGGAGACCTGCCAACGCCCGAAGATGAAACCGGACGGGGTGTTCCGGTGTCGGGTCAAGGGACCCGCATGAAACCCCGTCCCCCACGATGAGGATTTGGGGGGATGAGAGACATGACCGAGACCGCTCCGGTCGAATTGCTGGTTTGCACCACCTGTCGTCGCGGGCTGCCCGTTGAAGACGATGCGAAACGCCCCGGCACCCTGTTGCATAAGGCGCTTGAACAGGCGGACCTGCCGGAAGGGATTATCCTGAAAGCCGTGGAATGCTTGTCGAACTGCAACGAGGGCTGTTCCATCGTGCTGCGCGGCGGCCCGGATCGCTGGACCTTCGTTTATGAACATCTGAACGAAACAGACCATGTCGACGTGATCGTTGACGGCGCTACCAAGTACCTCGCGACCGAGGACGGCTTGGTCAAATGGCGCGAACGCCCCGAACATTTCCGCAAAAACTGCGCAGCCCGCATTCCCCCGATTGGAGCCCTGAAATGAGCAACTTGGAAAAACTCCCCGTCACCGTGATCACTGGCTTCTTGGGCTCGGGCAAAACGACTCTGGTGAAGCACCTGATGCAGAACCCGCAGGGCAAGCGTCTGGCGGTGGTGGTCAATGAGTTCGGCGATGTTGGCGTCGACGGCGATATTCTGAAGTCCTGCGCCATCCCGGATTGCCCAGCGGAGAACATCATGGAGCTGGCGAATGGCTGCATCTGCTGCACCGTGGCCGATGACTTCATCCCAACCATCGAAGCTCTGATGGCGCTGGAGCCGCGTCCCGATCACATCCTGATCGAAACCTCCGGCCTCGCCCTGCCCAAGCCACTGCTGAAGGCGTTCGACTGGCCCGATATCCGATCGAAAATCACCGTTGATGGCGTGATCGCGCTGGCCGATGCCGAGGCCGTCGCCGCTGGTCGCTTTGCGCCGAATGTCGAAGCGGTGGACGCTCAGCGCCTGGCCGACGATTCGATCGACCATGAAACGCCCCTATCCGAGGTGTTCGAGGATCAGATCTCCTGCGCCGACATCATCCTGCTGACCAAGCCCGATCTGGCCGGTCCCGAAGGCGTGGCCAAAGCGAAGGAGATCATCGCCGCCGAGGCCCCTCGTCCGCTGCCCGTGGTTGAGGTTGCCGAAGGTGCTGTGGATGTCCGCGTCGTTCTGGGTCTTGAGGCTGCAGCCGAGGATGACATGGACGCTCGTCCATCGCATCACGACGGTCACCACGATCACGAGCATGACGATTTCGAAAGCATCATCGTTGATCTGCCGGAACAGTCCGATCCTGCCGATCTGGTCGCCAAGATCGAACGTCTGGCCAATGAGCTGAACATCCTGCGCGTCAAAGGCTATGCCGCCGTTCAAGGCAAACCGATGCGCCTGCTGGTGCAGGCCGTTGGTGCCCGTGTGCGTCATCAATACGACCGCCCGTGGGAGCCCGGTGAAGACCGCCGCTCGCGCATGGTGGTGATCGCCGAGCATGACGACATCAAAGAAGCAGAAATCCGCGATATCCTTGCGGGTGTCACCGAGGCCGCCGAGTAAGCTCCATGCACGTCGTCTTCCGCGAAAGCCACGGGTTAGAAGAAACGGAAACCCCAACCGATCTGGGCCAAAGCCCGGCGGATTTGGTGGTACTGTCCTTCTCGGACAGCGACCTTGGCGCTTTCGCGGCGGGCTGGCATCGCGGTGGCGGGCCGGAGGGGCGTATGCCCACGATGCGGTTGGCGAACCTGACGGCGTTGAAGCATCCTCTGTCCGTCGACACCTATGTGGAACAGACGCTGGAGGGTGCCAAGGGCATTCTGATCCGTCTCATTGGCGGTGTGCCTTATTGGGCCTACGGGCTGCAGCAGGTTCTGTCACTTGCGCAGGCCAAGGGGATCGCGCTGGCCGTCCTTCCTGCCGACGGGCGTGAGGACACGCGGTTGGATGAATATTCCACCCTGCCCGTCTCGACCCTGCGCCGTCTGGCACATCTTTGCGACACCGGCGGTGAAGTCGCGGCACAGGCCGCTTTGGCGCAGATGGCATTGGCGGCGGGGCTTTACGCCGGCCCGGTTATGGGGGCTAAAACCCTGCCCGAATCTGGCGCGTGGTGTCCTGATCGCGGCGTGATTCCGGTTGAAACTGCCTTTTCGGACGACGCAAAACGTATCGTCGTCACGTTCTATCGCGCCTATCTAACCTCGGCAGATACCGCCCCTGTTGCCGCCGTGATCCGCAGCTTACGGGGTCGCGGGTTCGAGGCGGTGGGCCTATTCGCGCCCTCGCTCAAAGCACCTGCCGCCGCTGAATGGCTGCGTGACAACATCGTCGCTCTGAAGCCTTCGGCGATCATCAACGCCACCTCCTTCTCAGGCAAAGGCTCGTCGGGTACATCCCCTTTGGACGCGGCGGGCGTGCCGGTATTTCAGATGGCCCTCGCCACGTCCCGCCGCAAGGCTTGGGCCGAGGCGGAACGCGGCCTCTCCCCCGCCGATCTCGCCATGCATGTGGTGCTGCCCGAAGTGGACGGGCGTATTTCGGCGGGCATTGCCTCGTTCAAGGAGCCTGGCAAGCGCGATCCGCATCTGGAATATTCCCGCTTTGCCCACCGGGCTGAGCAAGAGCGGATCGAAGCGATTATCGACCGCGTCGCCGGCTGGTTGAATCTGCATGACAAGCCCAAGGTAGATCAAGTGCCCGCGCTGGTGCTGTCGACCTATCCCGGCAAGGACTGGCAAATGGCGCATGCGGTGGGCCTCGACGCGCTGGCCTCGGCCGAGGCGATGCTGGCCGATCTTCAGGCCGAGGGCTACAGCACCGCACCGGCTGAGCCGATTGCGAAAACCCTGCTGGACGCGCGCATTTCATGGTCTTTGGAAAATTATCAGGCAGCCCTAGCTGACCTGCCTGAGCAACTGCGGGCCGATCTCCAAACCGTTTGGGGCAAGCCCGAAGACGACCCGGTTTTTACTGAAGGCGCGTTCCACTTCACCGCCCTGCGCCGAGGCAACGCGCTCGTTGCTCTACAGCCCGAACGCGGCACACCCGAGCTGCGCAATGACGACTATCACGACCTGTCTCGCACCCCGCGTCACAGCTACGTCGCCTTCTATCTGTGGCTGCGCAAGGGGCTGGGCGCAGACGCTTTGATCCATATCGGCGCGCATGGCACTCTGGAATGGCTTCCGGGCAAGTCCGTTGCTCTGTCGGCGAATTGCTGGCCCGAGGCGCTGATCCGCGACTTGCCAGTGATCTACCCCTTCATCGTCAACGACCCAGGCGAGGCCGCGCAAGCCAAGCGTCGGATCGGGGCCGTGACGCTGGGCCATATCCCGCCCCCTATGAAGGAAAGCGGCACCCCAGATCGTATGGTACGTCTGGAGTCTCTGCTTGATGAGTTCTCGAACGCAGACGGGCTTGATCCCAAACGCCGTGACCGCCTGCAGGAAAATATCCGCGACGAGGCACAAGCCATCGGGTTGGAAAGCGATCTGGGTCTCGATCAGGCCACCTGCACCGCCGAGGCGATTACCCGCATCGACCGCTTTGTCTGCGATATCAAAGAAAGCCAGTTCGGCGACGGGCTGCATATCTATGGCCGTGCGCCTGAGGTTCCCGGTACTTTCGACCCCGCGCCTTCGGCCCATGCGGAACGCAACGCTCTGATCGACGCGCTGGCCGGGAAACGGATCGAGGCCGGGCCGTCCGGTTCCCCCTATCGCGGTCGCTCGGATGTTCTGCCGACCGGGCGGAACCTATATACCACCGACCCCCGCTCGGTTCCCACGCGGGCGGCCTACACCCAAGGCGTCAAACTGGCCAAGGAACTGGTCCGCCGTCACCTTCAGGAAGAAGGCGACTATCCCAAGGGGCTAATAGTAGACCTGTGGGGCTCGGCCACGATGCGCACGGCAGGCGAGGAATTCGCCATGGCGTTGCACCTGCTGGGCGTGAAACCGGTCTGGGACAAAGGCTCGGAACGAGTCTCGGGGATCGAGGTGCTGCCGATCACCGATCTCAGCCGCCCGCGCTTGGACGTGACGCTGCGTGTGTCGGGCCTGTTCCGGGACGTCTTCCCAACCCTCTCGGCGCTTTACGGTCAGGCCATCCGCGCGTTGACCGCGCGGGATGAGGCGACCGACTGGAACCCCTATGCCGGTCAGGCACCGTCGGCCCGCGTGTTCGGCCCCGCTCCCGGAAGCTATGGCGTTAACATGACCCAACTGTCCGAAGTGTACACCGACGAGGCGCGCGCACAGGCGGGTGAGGCATGGCTTGAGGCCAGCTCTTTTGCGCTGGAGGGTGAGAATATCGTTCAGGACAAGGCGGGCATCACCCAACGCGTGGCGCATGCCGACAGTTTTGTTCACCTGCAGGACCTGACCGAGACAGACCTGCTTTTGGCCAATGACTACGCCACGCACGAGGCCGGTTTTGCCGCCGCCAAGAAGGCCACGGGTGGGACCGCGCAGCTGTATCATCTGGACAATACCAATCCCGAAAAACCTCGCGCCCGCACCTTGCCGGAAGAGATCAGCCGCGTCGTCCACGCCCGCGCTGCCAATCCGGACTGGATCGCCGGGATGCAACGGCATGGCTTCCGGGGCGCGGCCGAGATCGCGGCGACGTTGGATCACATGGCCTCGTTTGCGCATCTGTCGGGCACCGTTGCGCCGCATCTGTTCGACCTCTACCACGATGCCACACTGGGCGATGAAGATGTGGATGCCTTCCTGCAGCAGGCCAATCCGCAGGCCCATCAGGCCATGCAGGACCGGTTCCGCGCCTTGCTGGATGCCGGTTTGTGGAATACGCGGCGCAACTCGATCCGGGCGGATCTGGAGGGGCTGGGATGAGCGCGCCCACCCCAAAACCAGTCGTCCAAGGTTGGTGCCCCGGCGCCCACCGACCGATGATGTCTGGGGATGGGCTGGTGGTGCGCGTGCGCCCTCGGCTGGCTCGGCTGACCGCGCCACAAGCGCTTGGCTTGTGTGAACTGGCCCAGCAATTCGGCAACGGCACAATCGACCTGACCAACCGTGCGAACCTGCAGTTGCGCGGCGTGCAGGAAAGTGAACACCAGGCATTGCTGTCCGAACTGTCCGCGCTTGGACTGCTGGATGTGAAGCCGGGCATTGAGGTCCGGCGCAACATTCTGGTCTCACCGCTTTACCTGCCGGGCGATTTGACCGCGCGGCTGACTCAGGAATTGATCGACCGTCTGAGTGAGCTGCCCGCGCTACCGGCCAAGTTCGGCTTTGCCATCGACACGGGACCAGAGCGCCTGCTGGCGGCGGACTCGGCCGATATCCGGGTGGAGCGTTCCGCCGATGGGCTGATCCTGCGCGCAGATGGGGCTCAGACAGGACGTGTCGTCTCGGAGGCAGAGGCTATTAGTCACCTGATTGCTCTGACCACATGGTTTGCCGAGGTCTTCACACCAGACACCCGCCGCATGGCCCGGGCCGTGGCGGCTTTTGGTCTGCCTGCGGAATGGCAGGGCCGCGACCCCGGACAAATTGGCGCGTCGTTGCAACCGAGGGCTTGCGATCTGGGCAGCCTCTACGGTGCAGCCTTTGGGCAATTGCCCGCAAATGAGCTCCACGCGCTGATCCGCAACAGCGGTGCCTCTGCCCTGCGTGTCACCCCTTGGCGACTGATCCTGCTGGAAGGCGGGGCGGCGATACCTGCACCGGGTTTTGTCACGGACGGCACCGACCCGCTGACGACCACCGACGCCTGCCCCGGTGCTCCGTTATGCCCGCAGGCGCAAGCGGAAACCCGCGATATCGCGCGCGAATTGGCCCCACTTGTAGCCGGCACCCTTCATGTCTCTGGGTGTTCCAAAGGGTGCGCTCGGATGGGCCCCGCGGATGTGACTTTAGTCGGCCAGAACGGACGATTTGATCTTGTCAAACAGGGCCGTGCGGGGGATGAGCCAATCCTGCGCGGGCTGAACCCCGAAACACTGATGACGATGGACTTCACCTGATGCCATACACTTACGAAACCGACGGCGCGGCGATCTACAAGGAAAGTTTTGCCACCATCCGGTCCGAAGCCGATCTAGCCCGTTTCGACGCCGACGAAGAGCAGGTCGCCGTTCGGATGATCCACGCGGCTGGCATGGTAGGGCTGGAAGAATTCGTTCATTTCTCACCCAGTTTTGTATCCTCCGCGCGGACCGCGCTGGAAAACGGCGCGCCGATCCTGTGTGACGCGCGCATGGTCAGCGAGGGTGTTACCCGGTTCCGCCTGCCCGCCGACAATGAGGTGATCTGCACCCTGCATGACGAGCGCGTGCGCCCTCTGGCTGCAGAGATGAGCAACACACGCTCTGCTGCGGCGCTTGAGCTGTGGCGCCCGCATCTGGAAGGTGCTGTGGTCGCTATCGGCAACGCACCGACGGCTCTGTTTCACCTGCTGAACATGCTGGAAGACCCCAACTGCCCACGCCCTGCTGCCATCATCGGCTGCCCGGTGGGCTTTGTTGGCGCGGTCGAATCCAAGGACGCCCTGTGGGAGGCGCAGCCGGTGCCGTCCTGCATCGTCAAAGGCCGTCTCGGTGGCAGCGCCATCACAGTCGCCGCCATCAACGCCATCGCGAGCCGCGCCGAATGAGCGCCGGCAAGATATATGGCGTTGGCCTCGGCCCCGGTGACCCCGACCTGATGAGCGTGCGGGCCGATCGCCTGCTGCGCAATGCCCGCCACGTGGCGTTTTTCCGCAAGCCCGGCCGTAGCGGTCAGGCACGTAAGATCGTCAACAGTATGATCCCGGAAGGCGCGGTGGAGTTCCCGATGGAATACCCCGTCACAACCGAGATCCCTCTGAACGATCCGCGCTACAATGAGTTGTTGGCGGCGTTCTACGAGGACTGCGCGGACCATCTGAAAGCCCTTGCTGAGAAGGGCGAAGACGTCGTTGTTCTCTGCGAGGGCGACCCGTTTTTCTACGGCTCGTTCATGCATCTCTATACCCGCTTGCGCGACATCGCCCCCGTCGAGGTCGTCCCGGCCATTACCGGCATGTCCGGCGCTTGGACAGCAACCGGCGATCCGATCACATGGGGTGATGATATCCTGACCGTTCTGGCCGCCACCCTGCCCGAGGAGGTTCTGGCCGAACGCATGGCGCAGACCGACGCACTGGTCGTGATGAAGATCGGGCGCAATATCGACAAAGTGAAACGTGCGCTAAAGACCGCCGGGATGTATGACCGGGCGTGGATCGTGGAATACGCGCAAATGCCGAACCAACGCGTCTGCAAACTGTCCGAGAATTGTGAGGGGATCACCCCCTATTTCTCGATCATCCTGGTACACGGTCAGGGACGACGGCCATGAGCGGCTGGGTCAAGATCGCGGGCCTCGGGCCGGGAAATGAAGACCTGGTCACGCCCGAAGTCTCCGCCGCGCTGGCCGAGGCGACCGATGTGGTGGGCTACATACCCTATGTCGCGCGCGTGGCCGAACGCCCTGGCCTGACTCTGCATGCCAGTGACAACCGGGTTGAGATCGATCGTTCGCAACACGCGCTGCAGATGGCGGCTGAGGGGAAACGCGTGGTTGTTGTGTCCTCGGGTGATCCGGGTGTCTTTGCGATGGCCGCTGCGGTGTTCGAAGCGCTGGAGAACGGTCCAGAAGAATGGCGCAACCTTCAGATCGACGTGCTGCCGGGTATTACGGCGATGCTGGTCGCGTCTGCCCGTGCGGGTGCACCGATGGGGCATGATTTCTGCGCCATCAACCTTAGCGACAATCTCAAACCCTGGTCGCTGATCGAAAAGCGGCTACGTCTGGCGGCGCAGGCGGATTTCTCGATGGCCTTTTACAATCCGCGCTCGAAATCGCGGCCGGAAGGCTTTGTAAAGACGTTGGAAATCCTACGTGAAGAATGTGAGCCTGAACGTCTGATCCTTTTCGCGCGCGCCGTGTCGCGCGAGGACGAAGCGATCCGGATCTCCACTCTGGCCGAGGCCACGCCTGAGATGGCGGATATGCAGACGGTGGTCATTGTCGGATCATCGCGCACCCGCGTGATCAAACGCGACGGCGCGCCGATCGTCTACACCCCGAGGTTCACCCCGGAATGAGCCAGCCAGTCCAGAACCTGTGCAATCGTCGACAGCTCGGTCCGCTCTGGCAGGACCGGACGGTCGATCATCAGCACTGGCAGGCCCAACGCCCGCGCCGCGTCCAGCTTGGCTCGCGCGCCCGTGCCGCCTGCGTTCTTGGACACAACCAACTGCGTCTCGTGCCTCTGCATCAGCGCGCGGTCATCGGCCTCGGCAAACGGCCCGCGGGCGACAACCACGTCGGCATTCGGCAAGGGCAGTTCATCGGGCGCATCAACAAGACGCAGCAGATAGTGATGCTGGGGCTGGGCCGCGAACTCCTCGAGATGCATCCGGCCAACCGCGAGAAACACGCGTTGCGCCTCGACGTTCAACGCATCAACTGCGGCGGGGATATCGGGAACGTGTCGCCAGTCATCACCGGGCTGCGCGCGCCAAGCGGGTCGAGTCAGCGCGGCCAGTGGCGTTTGCGCCTCACAGCAGGCCTCAATCGCGTTTCGGCTCATCTGCGAGGCGAAAGGATGCGACGCGTCGATCACATGGCTGATCCCGTTGTCGCGGATGTAAGCAACCAGACCCTGCACGCCGCCAAACCCGCCGACCCGAACCGGCAAGGGCTGCGGGCGCGGTTTCTCAACCCGTCCCGCGTAGGAATAGGTCGCCGCAAGCCCATGTTCGGAAACGGCTTTGGCCAGAGCGTTCGCCTCGGTCGTGCCGCCCAGAACAAGCACATTGGGGATCAGGAGGTTGGTCATGTCTGATACTCCGTGGCTGACCGTTCTGGGTCTGGGTGAAGATGGGCTTGATGGCCTGTCGCCCGCAAACCGTCAAGTGCTGGATCGGGCCGAGGTCATCATGGGCCCGCCGCGCCACCTTTCGCTGGTGCCGGAAACAGGGGCTGAGCGGATCGATTGGCCGGTGCCGTTCTCCGACGGTCTGCCGATCCTGACCGGGCTTAGGGGCCGTGCGACGGTGGTTCTGGCCTCGGGCGATCCGTTCTGGTTCGGCGCGGGCTCGGTGATTGCACGCAATTTCGAGGCCGCCGAGTGGACCGCGCGACCCGGCCAATCGACCTTTTCGCTGGCCGCCGCGCGTTTGGGTTGGCCGTTAGAGGGCACCCAGACCTTTGGCCTACACGCCGCTCCTCTGACGCGTTTACGACCACACCTTTCTCCGGGGCTTCGCGCGATCATCCTGTTGCGCAATGGTGCGGCCGTTGCGGAACTTGCCACCTATCTGACTGAGACCGGGTTCGCCGATACCCAGTTGCACGTGATGGAGGCATTGGGCGGCCCGCGTGAACGCGCGCGCTCGGTCTCGTTGACCGAAGCGCTTCTGGGCACGTTCGATCACCCGGTCTGCGTCGGGCTGGAGGTTGCGGGCGAAGGGCGCGTTTTTCCCAAGGCCTCGGGTAAGCCCGACGGTATTTTCGAAACCGACGGCCAGATCACCAAACGCCCCATTCGAGCGCTAACCCTGTCGGCGTTGGCCCCGCAACGCGGCGAGCATCTGTGGGATATTGGCGGCGGCACGGGCTCGATCAGCATTGAATGGCTGATGTGTGATCCGACCTTGACGGCCACAACCA
Source organism: Ruegeria sp. CK3 (assembly GCF_056536565.1). Taxonomy (NCBI): domain Bacteria; kingdom Pseudomonadati; phylum Pseudomonadota; class Alphaproteobacteria; order Rhodobacterales; family Roseobacteraceae; genus Ruegeria; species Ruegeria sp. CK3. The sequence continues at coordinate 56,794 of NZ_JBQFPV010000010.1, read as the reverse complement.
TCGAACCCCGCGTAGATCGTGCCGAACGCATCCGGCGCAATGCCGATGCGTTGGGGCAAGATCGGTTGAATGTCGTTCACGGTACGGCGCCGGATGCGCTGTCAGGTCTGCCTCTGCCCGATGTTGTGTTCATTGGAGGCGGTCTCAGCGCCGATCTCTTGGCGTGGCTGCGCAATGCCCTTCCATCAGGCGCCCGCTTGGTCGCCAACGCCGTTACTTTGGAAAGCGAAGCGCTGCTGGCCCGCTGGCACGAAGAATTGGGCGGAGATCTTTTGCGGATTGAGCTTGCGCACTCGGCACCGCTCGGCCCTCGGCGCGGATGGAAATCGGCCTATCCGGTCGTGCAATGGAGTGTGACGCTATGATCGTCGCAGGCCTTGGCTTTTCATCAAGCGCAACAGTGGACAGCCTGCGCACGGCTTATGACGCCGCTGCCGTTGATCATGACGTTCAAGCCTTGGCAACCGTTGCCGACAAAGAGGGTCATCTGGCTCTGGCCAGTTTCGCAGAAGGCCTTGCCCTGCCCTTGCATTTCGTTGCCGCAGCCGATCTGGCCGGGCAGCGCACCCTGACATGCTCGAACCGCAGCCGCGCCACCTATGGCACTGGCAGCGTGGCCGAAGCATCCGCATTGGCCGCCGCCGGAACTGGCGCGCGGCTTCTTTCACCCAGACATATCTCGGACGACGGGCTGGCGACATGCGCCATTGCCATCGGAGGACACTCATGACCGTTCATTTCATTGGCGCCGGACCGGGCGCCGCCGATCTGCTGACCCTGCGTGGGCGCGATATCATCGCCTCCTGCCCCGTTTGCCTCTATGCGGGATCTCTGGTGCCCGAAGAGATACTGGGCCACTGCCCCGACGGCGCGAAGATCATCAACACCGCGCCTATGGATCTGGATCAGATCATGGCCGAGATCGACGCGGCGCATCAGGCGGGTCAAGACGTGGCACGCCTGCACTCGGGCGATCTGTCGGTCTGGTCGGCAATGGGTGAACAAATCCGCCGTCTGAAAGAGATGGGCATCCCCGTCAGCGTTACCCCGGGCGTGCCGTCCTTCGCGGCGGCGGCGGCGGCTTTGGGGACAGAGTTGACCCTACCCGGCCTGGCGCAATCGGTGGTCCTGACGCGCACCCCGGGCCGTGCGTCCTCGATGCCCGAAGGCGAAACACTGGAGAACTTCGCCCGCACCGGCGCGACCCTGGCCATTCATTTGTCGATCGGAAATCTGGACAAGGTGATTGCCGATCTGAGCCCAGCCTATGGCGCGGACTGCCCCGTAGCGGTCGTCTACCGGGCCAGTTGGCCGGATGAGAGGATCATCCGCGCGACATTGGCCACCCTCAAGGAGGCGTTGGATGAGAGCATTTCGCGCACCGCGTTGATCATGGTCGGGCCTGCACTGGCGGGTGAAGGATTCGACGAGAGCTGCTTGTATTCGAAAGACTACGACCGCCGCTACCGCCCACAGAGCGCGGACAGCCCGTGGTCAAGCTGGAGCCCCGAGGATGAATGACGCGATGACGACCCCTCCGGGCATTTTGATCTCCGCGCCCTCTTCAGGGACCGGCAAAACCACCGTGATGCTGGGCCTGTTGCGGGCGCTGGCCGAGGATGGCCTGATCGTGCAGCCGTTCAAGAGTGGCCCCGACTATATCGACCCGGCCTTTCACCGCGCGGCGGCGGGGCGAGCTTCGTTCAACCTTGATAGTTGGGCGATGGGCGACGGGCTGCTTGGCACGATCTCGGATCAGGCCGAAGGGGCGGATATCGTGGTGGCCGAAGGCTCGATGGGTCTTTTCGATGGCGTCGCCAAACCCGGCGAGCTGGGCCACGGGTCCAGTGCCGAAACCGCGCAACGCATGGGCTGGCCCGTTGTATTGGTTTTGGACGTGGGCGGTCAGGCCCAATCGGCAGCGGCGACCGCGCTGGGGTTCAAGATGTACAACCCCGATCTGCCCTTTGCCGGAGTGATCCTGAACCGCTGCGCCAGCCCTCGGCATGAGCGGTTGACACGGTTGGGTATGGAACGGGCAGGCCTGCCGGTTCTGGGCGTATTGCCCCGTCGCGGAGACCTGACTCTGCCGGAACGCCATCTGGGGTTGATCCAAGCGGTTGAGCATCCCGATCTGGAAAGTGCCATTGTGGGTTATGCGGCATTCCTGCGGGAGCATGTGGACCTTGAGGCAATCAAACTAGCGGTTTCCTCAGGCCCCAAAGGGCCATCGTCAGCCGCGCTGCCGCGGCCTCCGGCGCAACGAATCGCATTGGCCCGGGATGCGGCTTTTTCGTTCACCTATCCGCATCTGTTGGAGGGATGGCGCGCAGCGGGGGCCGAGATCCTGCCGTTTTCGCCATTGGCCAATGAAGCCCCCGCCGATGATGCCGATCTGGTTTGGTTGCCGGGTGGGTATCCGGAGCTGCACGCAGGCACTTTGACTGCCGCGGGCACGTTCCTGACCGGTTTGCGGAAACACGCGGAGACCAAGCCGGTGCATGGGGAATGCGGTGGCTACATGACCCTTGGGGAGGTTCTGATCGACAAAGAGGGCGTACCGCACCAGATGGCTGGATTGCTGGGGCTGCAGACCTCGTACCAGAAGCGCAAATTCAATCTGGGGTATCGTCGGGCCGAACTGCTGGCTCCGATGCCGGGTTTTGCGCAAGGCGCATCGCTGCGGGGGCATGAGTTCCACTATTCCTCGATCATCGAACAGCCAGATGCACCGCTGGCGCGTGTGTTCGATGCCGAAGGGGATGAAGGCCCGCAGACCGGATCGCGCCGAGGCAACGTCACCGGGACCTTCTTTCACCTCATCGCCGAGGCCTCGGCATGAGCGGGTTTGTCTCATTCATCGGATCCGGTCCGGGAGACCCGGAATTGCTGACCCTGAAGGCCGTGGACCGGATGCAGAAGGCCGACGCCGTGCTGTTCGACGATCTGAGCAGCGGACCCATTCTGAGCCACGCGCAACCGGATGCTGATCTTGTGGGCGTCGGCAAACGGGCCGGGCGACCCTCGCCGAAACAGGATCATGTCAGCCGTCTGCTCGTGGAATACGCGCAGACCGGTCAACGGGTCGTGCGGCTGAAATCTGGCGATGGCGGCATGTTCGGACGGCTTGAGGAAGAAATCGTCGCCCTGCGTGCTGCCGGGATCGATTATGAGATCATTCCAGGCGTCCCCTCTGCCATCGCAGCCGCAGCAGCTGCCGGTATTCCGTTGACCCGCAGGTTGACGGCCCGGCGGGTACAGTTCGTCACTGGCCACGATGTCAGCGGGCAGCTGCCCCCCGATCTGAATCTGACCGCTTTGGCTGATGCGGCGGCGACCACCGTTGTGTTCATGGGCAAACGGACGTTTCCGCTACTGGTCGAGGCCCTAAATGCCAACGGCCTGCCGCTGGATACGCCCGCGCTGATGGCGGAATCCGTTTCCACACCGGATCAGAAGCTGCACCGCTCGACCATAGGCGCGCTGGCCGAAACGCTGAAATCCGAGATCGGAACCGCGCCTGCCCTGATCCTCTATGGTCCATTGGCGGAGTTCGAGGATGTATGAGCTGTCTCTGATCGGCATCGGCACCGGCAACCCCGATCACGTGACCCTGCAAGGCGCGCAGGCAATCCGCGAGGCGGATCTGATCCTGATCCCGCGCAAGGGTGAGAACAAAGCCGATCTGGCCGGACTGCGGGAGGAGATCGTCGACAAGGTCACTGAGACCCCTCCGCAGATAGCGTATTTCGATATCCCCAAACGCCGCTCGGACGACGGATATCTGCAAGGTGTGGATGAGTGGCACGATGCTATTGCCCTGCGCTGGCAAGAAGCGATGGCGGGGCATCCTGAGGCCTCGAAGATCGCGCTGTTGATCTGGGGGGATCCATCGCTTTACGACAGCTCGCTTCGCATTGTAGCGCGGCTGGACCCACAACCGCGCAAACGGGTGATTCCTGGGATTACCGCGCTACAGGCACTGACAGCAGCCCATGCCATTCCCATCAACGACATAGGCGCGCCCTATGTGGTGACAACTGGCCGTCGTATTCGCGACGAAGGCTGGCCCTCGGACGCCACCAAGGTTGCCGTGATGCTGGACGGTGAGTGTTCGTTCCAGGCTCTGGACATGGAGGCGTTCGATATCTGGTGGGGCGCTTATGTAGGCATGAAGGAAGAGATCCTGATCCACGGCCCGCTGGATGAGGCGGCCGAGACCATCTTGACCACCCGTGCGCAGGCCCGCGCCGATCATGGTTGGATCATGGATATCTACCTGCTGCAAAAACGGTCGTCCTGAACACGCATACGAAAATGTGAATGCAGCGATGGGCGAAACCTGCTCTAGTCGGGCACCAACAAGACGGAGACCCTGTGATGAGAGCGATCTGCGCTGTATTCTACTTGTTGGCCTCGCCTGCCCTGGCGGATCAGGCCCTGCCGGGATGGGCGGTTCATGACACGGGGAAATCCTATGACGCGCTGCTTGCCGACACCAAGGCCGCCGTCAAGGAACACGGGCTGATCGTTGTCACTCAGGCCGGGCCGACCAAAGCGGCGGCGGCCCGTGGGATCACCATTCCGGGCAATCGCGTGATCGGCGTATTCAACAACGACTATGCGGTGCGGGTACTCGAAACCTCGACCGCAGCGATGATCGAGGCGCCGATTCGCCTGTATGTCACCGAAAATGATGACGGCACCGCGCGCTTGTCCTACAAAACCCCCAGCTTTGTGTTTGAGCCTTACGCGGATCAGGGCGGTCAGGCCCTGTCCGATATTGCCGCAGAACTGGACCAAAAGTTTCAATCCATCGCGGAAACAGCCGTCAAATAGTCACACTGATGTGAACCCGCTTGCCTCTTGCTGGTGTGTCAGACATTTGCTGTCACATATCTTTTTCTCGGAGCATGACTAATGCAGGACCTCTCTCCCCGCGCGGCGGATCTACTGGCTCAACGATTGTATGAGGCAGGGTGCCGCCATGCGTTCGGCATGCCGGGCGGCGAGGTTCTGACGCTGGTAGACGCCCTCGAACGGGCCGGCATCACCTTTCATCTGACCAAGCACGAGAACGCGGCCGGGTTCATGGCCGAAGCCGTCCATCACCGCGATGGCGCGCCTGCGATACTGGTTGCAACCCTTGGCCCCGGCGCGATGAACGGGATCAACGTGGTTGCCAACGCGCTGCAAGACCGGGTCCCGATGATCGTGCTGACCGGCTGCGTCGACGCGGATGAGGCGCTGACCTACACGCATCAGGTCATGGACCACAGCCAAGTCTATCGCTCGATCACCAAAGGAACCTTTTCCCTGACCGCCGAAGGCGCGGATATCATCGCCGACAAGGCGGTATCGCTTGCCAACCAGCCCCGCCCCGGCCCGGTGCATATCGACGTCCCGATCTCGGTCGCGGATACCCGTGTCTCATCTACGAAACGCCGCCGTCTGGCCAAAGTTGCCCCTGTAGCGCCCGAAGGCGATTGCCTGTCCAAGGCTCGTCGCTGGGTGGCAGAGGCCGAGCGTCCGATTGCGATCATCGGGCTGGACGTCCTCTATGACGATTCACGGAGCGTGGTTCAGGCCTTTCTGGAGCATTTCAGCATCCCCTTCGTCACCACCTACAAGGCGAAGGGCGTGGTGCCCGAAGATCATCCCTTGTGTCTGGGCGGTGCCGGGTTGTCCCCTCTGGCCGACAAACACCTTGTACCGCTGGTGGAACAGGCCGATCTGGTTTTGTGCCTGGGTTATGATCCCATCGAAATGCGCCCCGGCTGGCGTGAGATCTGGGACCCCGAGGAAACGCGCGTGATCGATATCTCGGCCGTGGTCAATGATCACTATATGCATCAGGCCGGGCTAAACCTTGTCGCCGATACCGGCCAGACCCTCGAGGCCATCGCCAAAGGCAACCCCGCCCGCGCCACATGGCCTGCCAAAGAACCCGCGAAGGTCAAAGCCGCTTTGGCGGAAGCCTTCCCGCAGGATGACGATTGGGGCCCAGCTGGTGTGATCGCCGAAACCCGCGCTGCCCTGCCCGCGAATACTCTGGCAACGGCGGATAGCGGCGCGCACCGCATTCTCCTCAGCCAGATGTGGGAGTGTTCGGAGCCGCGCGGGCTGATCCAGTCCTCGGCCCTTTGCACCATGGGCTGCGCTGTTCCGATGGCGATCGGGCTGAAACTGGCGGAGCCGAACCGACCGGTGATCAGCTTTTCGGGCGATGCCGGGTTCCTGATGGTCGCCGGAGAGCTGTCGACCGCCGCTGAAATGGGCGGCAACCCGATCTTTTTGGTCTTTGTCGACGCTTCCCTCGCCCTGATCGAGTTGAAACAACGCCAACGGCAGATGGGCAACAACGGGGTCGATTTCGACCGCCATGACTTTGCCGCCCTCGGCCGCGCGTTCGGAGGCTATGGACACACGGTCCGCAACCGCGCAGAACTGCGTGCAGCACTGGATGAGGCGGTCAAAGCCGACCGCTTCACCGTCATCGCTGCCGAGATCGAGCGTGGAGGATATGATGGCCGAATCTAATGGGCCGCTCAAAGGCGTAAAGGTTCTGGACCTGTCGCGCATTCTGGCCGGACCGACCTGCACCCAGTTGCTGGGCGATCTGGGCGCAAGTGTTATCAAGATCGAAAACCCCTCGACCGGTGGGGATGATACGCGGCAATGGGGCCCTCCGTATGTTGAGGATGAAGCGGGCAACCGTTCCGACCTGAGCGCGTATTTCATGTCGGCAAACCGGAACAAGAAATCCGTCGCCATCGATATAGCGACACCCGAAGGACAAGCCGAGATCAAGCGGCTGGCCTCGCATGCTGATATCCTGATCGAGAATTTCAAACCCGGCGGGTTGGCGAAATACGGGCTGGATTACAACAGCTTGTCGCAAGATCTTCCCGGCCTCGTCTATTGCTCGATTTCCGGGTACGGGCAGACGGGACCAAATTCCAGCAAGCCCGGTTATGACCTGATGGCGCAAGGATACGGTGGGATCATGTCCCTGACAGGCGACCCCGAGGGCGCGCCGATGAAGGTGGGCGTGGGCATCGCCGATGTGATGTGCGGCATGTACGCAACCGTTGGCATTCTGGCAGCGTTGCGCCACCGCGATCAAACCGGTGAAGGGCAACAGATCGACCTTGCCTTGGTGGATGCACAGATCTCATGGTTGATCAATGAGGGCACAAACTACCTGACCTCGGGCCAAGTGCCTCAGCGGCGCGGCAACGGACATCCAAATATTGTCCCGTACGAGGTGTATGAGACAGCAGATGGTCACGTGATTTTGGCCGTTGGAAATGACAGCCAGTTCCGCAGGTTCTGCGAATTCATCGGCCACACCGATCTTGCCGACGACGACCGCTTTGCCACCAACCCGGCGCGACTGGAGCACCGTGGCGCACTGAACGCGATCCTGCGCCCGGCGATGAAACAGCATCCGACGACGACTGTGATTTCCGAGCTTGAGGCCCTCAAGGTGCCCGTCGGCCCGGTGCAAACGGTGGATCAGGTGTTTGACACCGATCAGGTCGCCGCGCGGCAGATGAAGATCGCCATGCAGGCCCAACCGGGAGAGATAAATCTGATCGGAAATCCGCTCAACCTGTCGCGCACGCCTGTAACATATCGGCATGCGCCACCGGTCTTCGGGGCCGATACTGATGATATTTTAAGCGCTGAAAACCCGTTCGAAGATTGAAACACTTGCATGTTTCGGCAGCAACTTGCTGAAACATGCCCTTGAATCGGCGGTTTTTTTCACTTTTTTCACACACGCGATTTCACCAATTCGAGAGCAGGGTCGATACTGTTACGAGGCCGTCGCAGACTCTGGTAAATCGAACAGTGTCAAATACCGCAACCAGATTGGACCCAAGTATGAAACAAGACGTTTTTGGACAGATGAACACTCTGACCCACCCGGCGGCCGTCGAGGCATGGGACGGTGTTCTGCTTGGGTTCATGGCGCATGCGGCGATTACCCCCCAGCATTTGGGCAAGGTATTGGAGCTCGAGCCCGACTTCGCTTTGGGCCACGCGGTCAAGGGCCTGTTCATGGTTCTTCTGGGCCGACGCGAGATGCTACCCGTAGCCGTCGACGCGCTGAGCGCCGCTACTGACGCGATGAAACGTCAGCCAGTCTCGACGCGCGAGCAGCTCTTTGTTGAGGCCCTGTCCCTCTATCTGGCGGACCTGCCCTCGCAGGCGGTGCAGAAATTCGAAGAGGTGCTGCGCGCCCATCCGACGGATTCGCTGGCGATGAAGCTCAGCCATGCGACCCGGTTTGTACTGGGCGATGCGGAGGGCATGCGGCGCTCGATCGAACGCGTCATGCCCGCTTATGAGCCGGATCATGCGGGCCGCGGGTACCTGCTGGGCTGTCATTCTTTTGCGTTGGAAGAGACCGGATCCTACGAAAAGGCCGAGATTGCTGGTCGTCAGGCACTGTGGATGGTGTCCGACGATGCGTGGGGTCTGCACGCGGTCGCTCATGTTCACGAGATGACGGGCAATGCGCAGCTAGGCCTGGATTGGCTGGCGGGCCGCGAGGACGCCTGGGCCCATTGCAACAACTTCCGCTATCACGTTTGGTGGCACAAGGCGCTGATGCATCTGGATCTGGGTCAGGTTGATCAGGTCATCGACCTCTATGACCAGCATATCCGCAAGGACAAGACTGACGATTATCGCGATATCTCGAACGCAACCTCGCTGCTCTCCAGGATGGAGCTCGAAGGCATTGATGTTGGCGACCGCTGGGAGGAGTTGGCCGATCTCAGCGCCGCCCGGACCGAAGATGGCTGCCTGATTTTCGCCGACCTGCATTATCTGCTGGCTCTGACCGGCGACAACCGCTCGGACGCGACGGGCAAGATGCTGCAGCGCATCCAGAAAGACGCGCAGCGCAATCAAGGCGACACACCGATCCGCATGTCTGACCCCGGCATTGCTGCTGCAAAAGGGCTTGAGGCCTTTGGTGATGGTCTGTACGGCGCGGCGTTTGATTTCCTGTCGACCGCCCGCTCGGGCATGCAGTTGGCCGGTGGCAGTCACGCCCAACGTGATGTATTCGAGCGCATCACAATTGATTCCGGCCTGCGCGCCGGGCGCCTGGATGCGGTCGAGCGCATCTTGGATGACCGCCGCGCCAAACGCGCCGGTGGTGAGGATAATTATGCACTCGCGCGCCGCGCCCTGATTAACGCGGCCCGCGACAACGGCGACGCACAAAGCGTCCCGGCTGAATAACAAAAAGACCAAGAAGGACAGAAAACGTATGGCGACTGTTTCGCCCGCTTCTGATTTTGCGACTGTTGCGGCCTCGGCCGCAGCGCCCACTGCCCGTGTGCGCGATCCGCGACTGGATTTCTATCGCGGCATCGCGATGTTCATCATCCTGATCGCCCATATCCCGAACGACCCGTGGGCCAAATGGATCCCGGCCCGTTTCGGGTTCTCGGATGCGACCGAAATCTTCGTGTTCTGTTCGGGCATGGCCTCGGCCATCGCGTTCGGCGGCGCGTTCTTGCGCAAAGGCTGGTGGATGGGGACAGCCCGCGTGGCGTTCCGCATCTGGCAGGTCTACTGGGCGCATATCTGTCTGTTCTTCTTTGTCGCCATGAGCATGGCCGCTCTGGACAATTCCGGCCTGTTTGACAAAAGCTATGTCTCGTCCCTGAACCTGCAGCATTTCTTCAATGACCCGCTGCCGCAAATGGTCGGAATTTTCACTCTGACCTATGTGCCCAACTACTTCGACATCCTGCCGATGTATCTGGTCGTTCTGGCGATGATGCCGCTCTACATGGCCCTTTACCGCGTCAGCTTTTGGCTGATGGCGGCTGTGTCGGTCGCGATCTGGCTTGTCGCTCAGACCGGAGTGCTGGCCCTTCCGGCTGAGCCGTGGTCGGACCGCCAATGGTTCTTCAACCCATTCGGTTGGCAGCTGCTGTTTTTCACCGGGTTCGCCTTTATGCGCGGCTGGATTCCAGCCCCTCCGGTATCAAAAACCCTGATCTGGGCGGCCATTGCATTTCTGGTTCTGTCTGCGCCCTTCGGGTCGTGGAAGGTTTTCCTGTGGGTTCAATCCGCGGCCCCCGGTCTGGCCGAACAAATCCGCGAGATTTGGCCTCTGACCAAAGAACTGCGTGGTAAGACCGAGTTCGGCCTGTTCCGCTACATCCACTTCCTGTCGCTGGCCTATCTGGGCTGGGTCGTTGCAGGTGAGCATGGTCACCGTCTGATCGCCACCGGGCACTCTCTGGGCGCGCGCATCTGGCAGGTGGTTCTGAAACTGATCACTAAAGTCGGGCAGCAATCGCTGGCGGTCTTTGTCTTCTCGATGGCCGCAGCGCGCCTGATCGGGGTCGCGCTGGATCAGACCGAGCGGGATGTTGCCAGTGTCTTTGTCGCCAACATGATTGGCTTTGCCATGATCATCGGGGTGGCCTATCTGGCCGCCTGGTTCAAATCTCAGCCATGGAAATCAAAGAAATGAATCTGACTCGCCGCGCATTTCTGGCCTCAACCTCTGCGCTGTTTCTGGCGCCGGCCACCTTTGCCTCGGGGTCAGAGGTTCCATTCGACCGCAACGACGTGGTCGAACTGGCCCGAGAATTGGCCAGCCGCCCCTTTGCCGAGCGCGAGATGGTGCCGCAGGAATGGCAAGACCTAACCTACACGCAATACCGCTCGATCCGGTTCCGGCTGGACCGCGCCCTTTGGTACGAGACCGAGACCCCCTTCAACGTCGATTTCTTCACCCCCGGCCTGTATTTCCCGCGCACGGTCAAGGTTTCGACCGTCGAGAACGGGATGACCAAGCCGGTCGCTTTCGACCTTGAGATGTTCGACAAGGCCGAAGAGGTCCCGACCCTTCCAATCGACGAAACGCTTGGGTTCTCGGGCCTGCGGCTGCGCACGGAAATGCACCGCCCCGGCAAGACCGATGAGTTCTGCGTCTGGCAGGGTGCCAGCTATTTCCGCGCCATTGGTCTGCACGAGGTCTACGGCCTGTCCGCGCGCGGTCTGGCCCTGAAAACCGGCGATCCGGATGGTGAGGAATTCCCCGAATTCATCCGCTTTTGGCTGGAACGTCCCGAACCCGGTCACCGCAACATGGTTGTCCACGCCCTGATGGACAGCCCCAGCGTGACCGGTGCATACCGCTTTAACGTCACCGCCGGTGCCGATTGCATCATGGATGTCGAGGCCACCCTCTTCCCTCGCGAAGAACTGCCGCATGTGGGTATCGCGCCCGGCACCTCGATGTTCCTGTTCGATCAGACCAACCACAGCCGCTTCGACGATTTCCGCCCCGCTGTCCATGACAGCGACGGGCTGCTGATCCGCAACGGCGCGGGTGAGGTGATCTGGCGTCCATTGGCGAACCCGACCCGTTTGCAAATCTCGTCTTTCGTAGACATGAACCCTCAGGGCTTTGGCTTGATGCAACGCAAGCGTGAATTCTCGGACTACGCGGATCTTGAGGCGAACTATCATAAGCGTCCCAGCCTGTGGGTCGAGCCCGGCTCCGATTGGGGCAAGGGCACGGTGACACTGGTCGAGATCCCCGCCGATCAGGAGATCTATGACAATATCGTCGCCTACTGGCGGCCCGCCGAGCCCTATGCCGCCGGCAGCCAGGTTGACCTGAGCTATCGCCTGATCTGGGGCGAGGAACCACAGCGCACGCCGATGCCACGGGTCATCAACACGGCCATGGGTGAAAACACCTTTGGCGAAGGCCGTCTGGCCGTGATCGACTTTGAGCCCAGCCCTCTGTTCGACGATCTGGAGGCGGTCAGCATTTTCGCCAATTCTCCCCACGCGGAAACCTCGGACGGTGTGTTGCAGCGCAATCCGGATACCGGCGGTGTGCGTCTGGCGTTCTCGTTCCAGCCGGGTGACCGAGACCATGTCGAGCTGCGCGCGCAGCTTCTGGTTGGCAAGCAACCCACCTCCGAAGTCTGGCTGTACCGTTGGACCGCATGAGCCGCGACCTGCATATCATGCCACCCGAGGCACCGCTGGCAATGCCCGCGCAGGATTTCCGCAGTGGGTTCCGCGATGCACAGGTCCCTGCGGGTGCCCGCCCATCGGCCGGCTTCTGGCGCGCACTGGCATTTTCGCCCGCAATGGCAGCCACACTGGGTTTGCTATGGGTCATGAGCGACTGGTTCGGGTCCGAGGGCATCAACCTTGTCGAAGCCATCCTGCTAACGTTGATCTCGTTCAACTTCTTCTGGATCTCCTTCACGGTCTGCACCGTGCTGCTGGGCATGATCTCTCTGTCCCGGCAGGAGCGTCCGGTCAGACAAGATCGCGCGCAACCGCTGCGCGTTGCCCTGCTGATGCCGACCTACAATGAGGTGCCGTGGTTCGTGCTGGGCAATGCCCGCACCATGCTGGAAGAACTGCGCGCCCGAGGTGGACAGCATGAATACGCGATGTTCATCCTCTCGGACACCCGCGATCCGGACATCGCCGCGCAAGAGCAAGCCAGTATTGAGGCACTGCGCACCACGCTAGCCCCCGACCTGAAGCTCTACTACCGCCGTCGCGAACAGAATACTGACCGAAAAGTTGGCAATATCGCCGATTGGGTCAGCCGCTGGGGCGCGGATTGGGACGCGATGCTGGTGCTGGATGCCGACAGCCTGATGACAGGCCGCGCGATTGCTCGGCTGACGGATTCTTTGGCGCGTGATCCCAGCGCGGGCTTGATTCAAAGCTACCCGCAACTCATTGGCGCACAGTCCGTCTTTGCCCGGATGCAGCAATTCGCCAATGGCGTCTACGGCATCGCCTTTGCCGAAGGTCTGGCCCGCTGGTGTGGGCAAGAGGGCAACTATTGGGGCCACAACGCCATCATCCGCACCAAGGCCTTTGCCACCTGTGCCGGACTGCCCAAGCTGCGCGCCTTCAACGGGCAGGGAAAGCTGATAATGAGCCACGACTTTGTCGAGGCCGGTCTGCTGCGCCGTGCCGGGTGGGCCGTTCGGTTCCTGCCGCGCATTCGTGGTTCTTACGAAGAAACACCACCCACCCTTATCGACCACGCCATGCGGGACCGCCGCTGGTGTCAGGGGAACCTGCAACATCTGAAACTGCTGGGCTCGCGCGGGTTCCGGTCGGTCTCGCGGTTTCACATGTTCCACGGGGCGGTCGGCTATCTGATGTCGCCTCTATGGTTTGCGCTGCTGCTGATGTGGGCGTTGATTGGCCAGGGAGAGGACGCCTCGGTCCTGCATTATTTCAGCCCCGACAACCCTCTGTTCCCACAATGGCCGGAAATGTCTGAGACACGCCATGTGCTGATCATTCTGGTCATGTATGCGATGCTGCTGGCCCCCAAGGTTCTGGGCGTTGCCGCCCTACCTCTCAGCGGAGTCCGCTATTCCGATTTCGGCGGCTGGAGACGGTTCTTCACCTCGTTCCTGTTCGAGGTCATCCTGTCGATCCTCTACGCACCAATCCTGATGGTGCAGCAGATGATCGCCGTGTTCCGTACCGCTTTGGGTATCCAGAAAGGCTGGTCCCCGCAGGCGCGTGACGGGGGCAGCTATTCCTTGCGAACACTGGTCCTGTGCCACGCGCTGGAAACCGTCAGTGGCGTCGCGCTGAGCGTTGGTATTCTGGCCGGGTTGGTCTCGGTCTGGCTGGCCCCGATAGCAATCAGCCTTGCGCTGGCGATCCCGTTGTCGGCGCTCAGCGGTGTATCCGCCGGAACCGCACGCCGTTTGGTCGGCATGCGCGAGGATTTTGCCGAGCCTGCCATCACCCGCTCGGCCCGGCGTCATCGCAATGAATTGAAGCGCCTGATCGAGGGCAAGGGCAGCATGACCCCGGCGGAATAATCAACCGCCGGGCAAGCCTTCGTACCAATCCAGCATCATATCCGCCCACCCGCTGGGCACCGTATGACCGCCAGGGAACAGCGCGAATTCCAGCGCGCTGCCCTCGGCACATCCCATCCAGTTTCGTCGCATGAACTGGCCCGTGGTCGAAAACCCGCTGGGCTTGGTATCAACACAGCCATTTGCCTCGCGCCAGATCTCAAGCCCGGCAAAGATATCACCCTGATGGAAACGGCCACCGCCCAACAAGCGCCCTTCGAGCGGTACGACATTGTCGATCCAGCCATGGGTGTGAAACATTCGGATCGGTCCGGCGCAGGATTCGGGATGCGGACGCCAGAAACCACCTGAGACGGGGACATAGGCCGAGAAGGTCTCAGGCGCGTCGCAGGCGAGGTAATTCACCATGAAGCCCCCGGCGGAAAACCCTCCTAGGACAACACGTTCGCCGTCAATACCAAACCGCTCAGCGGCGTCATCCACCGCTTCGCTGAGAAAGGCCGTTTCGTCACGCTCACCAAAGCCGGGATAGAAGTTCCAGCTTTGAATGCCGCCCCGGTCTGGCCGCTCCAAGCCCTCCGGCGCCATCACAGCATAGCCTCGGGCCAGAAGAGGCTCGACCATACTGCGATTGTTCATCGTTCCTGAGCCGCTGCCTCCGTAGCCATGCAGAAATACGACCAGAGGCGGGTTTCCAGCTTTAGGCAGTTCGATGTGATATGCGCCCGAGGTGATCTCACAGGTGCCCACTTCCTCGCCACAATCGGCCAGGGCCGGTTGCGCCGCTGCGGCCAGACAGAAAGATAGCCAGTATTTGTATTTCATCACGCTCCCTCAACAAAGGTCTCAACCGGCAGACCGGCCCGCACCCAGCCCGGTCCGGCGGCCGAGCCCAACATACCCTCAGGCACGTCAATGATATTGGTAAACCCGGCTGCAGTCAGTTGATTGCTCAACCGTGCCGAACGGACCCCACGCGCGCAGATCAGAGCCACGTGGGCGGACATGTCTCCGCCCGCAAGTTGCACAAGGGCCGGAATAAAATCCTCGCGCCGCATATCCAGAGGCTGCGCCCCCTGTCCGACGCCTGTGGCCCTCCATTCCCGAGGTGTGCGGATGTCCACCAGCAACACATCTCCGGCGACGGCTTTCTGATGCGCCTGCGTCACTTCCAGTTGGCCGCCCGTGTAGTCCTGCGGGATCAGGCGGTATTCACGAACGGCAAATCCTGCGGCAATTGCGCTTGCCCCACCCATCAATACCCACCGTCGCGTTCGGCTTTTCCCGTCTGCCATATGGCGTTCTCCTGCACTCATGGCTTGGTTCTATCACAAGGGTTGCAACCGCGCGCCGGGGAATTCCGGTAGCGGGATCAAGTTCGCGTCATTTTCACGCAGAAAGATAGGTTCGATATACACCTTTTAACATCTGTCAAAACCTTGCAATTTTTGGGCAATCATTAAATTATCCTACAAAATCTGTCATATTGACCGCCCAGACCGGAGTATCGCACTTGTCCCTATTCCTCATCGCGGCCCTTCCCTTCCTCGGAGCTGTTTTCCCAGCCCTCCTGATACGGGCGGGACGAAATGCAGCCGCTTCGGCCGCAGGGTTGACCACTTTCCTGGCCCTGATGGGGTTGCTGATCCATATCCCCAGCGTGATGCGCGGCGATGTCGTGACAGCGCGGTTTGACTGGATACCGGGGCTGGGGCTGAACGCGAATTTCATGCTGGACGGGCTAGGTTTTCTGTTTGCCCTGCTGATCCTCGGCATCGGCCTGCTGATCATCCTCTATGCGCGGTTCTACCTGTCGCGCGAAGACCCGATGGGGCAATTCTACACCTATCTGCTGCTGTTCCAGGGCGCTATGGTTGGAATTGTTTTATCCGATAACATCCTGCTTTTGCTCATTTTCTGGGAGCTTACTTCGCTCAGTTCATTCTTGCTGATCGGTTATTGGAAACACCTGCCCGAAGGCCGACAAGGCGCCCGCATGGCACTGGCCGTTACCGGAGGCGGTGGCTTGGCGATGATTGCCGGGATGCTGATTTTGGGAAATATCGTCGGGTCCTATGACCTCAGCGTGATTTTGCAGAACAAAGAGCTGATCCAGGCCTCGCCGTACTACCTGCCAGCGTTGATCCTGATCCTGTTGGGCTGTTTCACCAAATCGGCGCAGTTCCCGTTCCATTTCTGGCTACCTCACGCCATGGCCGCCCCAACGCCGGTTTCCGCCTATCTGCACTCGGCCACCATGGTGAAGGCCGGTTTGTTCCTGATGGCGCGGATGTGGCCGGTTCTCGCGGGGACGGAGGCGTGGTTCTATATCGTTGCAACAACCGGGTTGGTGACCATGCTGCTGGGCGCCGTGATCGCGCTGTTCAAGGACGATCTGAAGGCGCTGCTGGCGTTCTCAACCGTGTCACATCTGGGCCTGATCACCATGCTACTGGGCTTTGGCACCAAGTTCGCAGCCGTGGCCGCCGTGTTCCACATCATCAACCACGCGACGTTCAAAGCCGCGCTGTTCATGACCGCCGGGATCGTGGATCATGAAACCGGCACGCGCGATGTCAAACGGCTGGGCGGCTTGCGTCATCTAATGCCGATCACCTTCACCATCGGCACCATCGCAGCTTTGTCCATGGCTGGTCTGCCTCCGCTGAACGGTTTTTTGTCAAAAGAGATGATGCTGGAGGAAACCGTCCACACCACTTGGCTGAACTCTCACTATCTGGTGCCGGGTCTGGCCCTGCTGGCAGCGCTGTTCTCGGCGGCCTACTCCTTCCGCTTTGTCAGCCATGTCTTCCTTGGACCAAAGCGCGAGGATTACCCGGCCCATCCGCATGACCCTCCGGTCGGGCTTTGGCTGGCACCCGCGTTTATGGTCGTTCTGGTCGTGCTGATCGGCCTTTATTCAGCAGCCATCGTCGGCCCGCTGGTGGCCGTTGTATCCAGCGCCGTGATCGGTGGCGAGAAGCTGCCTTATTATTCGCTGAAACTGTGGCACGGCTTTACCCCTGCGCTGTATATGTCCGTTGTCGCCACGCTGGGCGGTCTGTTCCTGATGTCGCAACACAAACGCGCGCAGCAACTTTGGAACACCCTGCCCCGGCCTGAGGCCAAGGTGATTTTCGAGGCCGTGATCCACGCCTTCACCCGCCTCAGCCAATGGATCACGGATGAGCTGCACAATGGTGTCCTCAGCCGGTATGCGATCATCTTTGTCGCCTTTACCGTCGGCCTTGGCTACTACGCCTATTCCACAGGGACGATCGGAGTTGAAACCCGCGTGCCGCTGCCTGCGCAGATCATTCCGATCGTTGGCTGGATCTGTCTCGTGGGCGCAACGCTGGGCATCATGTGGTTCCACCGTAACCGCTTGTTGTCGCTGGTTCTGATTGGTGTTGTCGGGCTGATCGTTTCGGTTGCGTTCAACTACCTTTCAGCCCCTGATCTGGCACTGACCCAGATCTCGGTCGAGGTGGTAACGATGATCTTGTTGCTGCTGTCGCTGAACTTCCTCCCGACCGAGACCCCATGGGACAGCACCGCCGCGCGGCGCTGGCGGGACGCTGCGATCTCGGTCGTGGCCGGGATTGGGACAGGTGCTCTGGTCTATGCGATCATGCTGCGTGATTTCGCCTTCCCGACGATTTCCGAATTCCACCTTGCCAACTCGTACAAAGGTGGTGGCGGCACCAACGTGGTGAACGTCATCCTCGTGGATTTCAGGGGCTTTGATACCTTTGGCGAGATCATCGTTCTGGGCATCGCCGCGCTGATCATCTTCGCCCTGACCGAGGCGGTATTGAGCAGCAATGTCCGAGGCTACCTGCTGAACCGCAAGCCGCACTGGCCGCAATCCGGCGACTCGCATCCGCTGATGATGGTTGTGGTGACCCGCGTGATGATGCCGATTGCCCTGATGGTGGGCGCCTACATCTTCTTCCGCGGCCACAACCAGCCCGGAGGCGGCTTCATCGCAGGCCTGATCGTCGCCATCGCCTATCTGATGCAATACATGGCCAGCGGCTACACCTGGGCGATCGAAAGGCAGAGGTTCTACTATCACGGCACCATCGGATGGGGCGTGCTGATCGCCGCCGCCACCGGTTTGGGCGCTTGGTTCAATGAACGCCCCTTCCTGACCAGCGATTTCGGCTACATCAACTGGCCCCCGCTGGAAGAATTCGAATGGGCCACCGCCATGTTGTTCGACACCGGAGTTTTCCTCGCTGTTCTGGGCGCGGTGATGCTGGCGCTGGATAGCCTGTCCCGCTTTGCATGGCAGCCGGGCATGGCGCAGGAGTTCCCGATGGATATCAACCCGTTGCGGGATGCTCCGCCGGAAGAAGAACAAGAGAAGGAGCAGGCCTGATGGAAGCGCTCGTTGCCTCTGCCGTAGGTATTCTGACCGCCGCCGGGATTTTCCTGATCCTGCGTCGTCGAACATTCCCGGTCATTCTTGGCCTGTCGCTCATCACTTATGCGGTGAACGTGTTCCTGTTCGCAACCGGGCGTCTGGCGCTGAATTCGCCTGCCGTTCTGAACAAATACGAAGACGTCCCTTATACCGATCCGCTGCCGCAGGCGCTGGTGCTGACGGCCATCGTGATCTCGTTTGGGATGACGGCGGTGATCGTGATGATCTCGCTCTCGGCCTATCTATCCTCGAAGGATGACCATATCGACATGAGCCCGCATGACAGCGTGGACGCGCCGGGAGAAGACGCATGAACCACTGGATCGTTGCGCCGATCGTTCTTCCTGCGATCCTGGCTCCATTCATCATCATGGTCCTGCGCTATCACCTTGACCTGCAGCGCATCTTCTCGGTCGCGGGGGTTGTTGCCCTTCTGGGCATTGCCCTGACCATCACCGCGCAGGCCGCAGGAGGCGACATTCAGGTCTATGAACTGGGCAACTGGCCCGCCCCCTTTGGGATCGTCATGGTGTTGGACCGGCTGTCAGCCATGATGGTTCTGCTGACCGCCCTGCTGGCCCTGCCCATTGTGCTCTACGCCATCGGTTCGGGTTGGGACGAGCGTGGCAAGCATTTTCACGCCCTGTTTCATTTCCAGCTTATGGGCGTGTGCGGGGCCTTCCTGACCGGCGACGCCTTCAACCTGTTTGTGTTCTTCGAAGTCCTGCTGATCGCCTCCTACGGTCTGATGACCCATGGTGGCGGTGCGGTCAGGCTGAAGGCTGGCGTGCAATACGTGGCCTATAATCTGTTGGGGTCGACCCTGTTCCTGTTCGCCCTGGGCACGCTCTATGGTGTGACCGGCACGCTCAACATGGCCGACATTGCGCTCCGGGTGGCCGAGATACCGCCCGAGGAAACCGCGTTGCTGCGGGTTGGTGCTGTGTTGCTGTTGTTGGTGTTCTGTATCAAGGCCGCCGTTCTGCCGTTGCATTTCTGGCTACCGGCCAGCTACGCCAACGCTCCCCTACCCGTGGCGGCCTTGTTCGCGATCATGACCAAGGTTGGGGCGTATTCGATCATCCGGATGTATACTCTGGCTTTCGGCCCTGAGGTTGAAGCGACGCAAGGTCTGGTCGGCAATTGGTTGCAACCTGCTGCGCTGGTCACCCTTGCCGTCGGAGCTATCGGCATCCTCGGCTCGCAACATATCGCGCGAATGGTGGCCTTTTGTGCCATCGCCTCGATGGGTACGCTGCTGATTGCGATTTCGCTGTTCACGCCGGATGCCAGTGCAGCCGCGCTGTACTACGTGTTCCACTCGACGCTTGCGACGGCCCTGTTGTTCCTTGTCGCCGATCTGGTGATGGAACGCCGAGGAGGCGCCATCGCGCCCACGAAGCCAATGGCGCAGACTGGATTGATCTCAGCACTGTTCTTCGTCGGAGCGATTGCGATGGCGGGGATGCCTCCGCTGTCCGGCTTTATCGGCAAGCTGCTGGTTCTGGATGCGGCCCGGGATGCACCTGACGCAACCTCGGTCTGGGCGGTCATCCTGATCGGATCCTTTTTCACTATCGTTGGTCTGGCACGGGCCGGCACGTTGATCTTTTGGAAAAGCCACGACGCGGACCATAACCCTCAGTCCGAAGGGGAAGACGCCGAGCCGCAACCCACCCCTGAACCGCACCCGGGTCTGGCATTTACGGCGGTCTGTGGTCTGGTCGGCGGTCTGATCCTGCTGACCTTGTTCGCAGGCCCCGCGCTCGAATATACCAGCAAAACCGCCGAGCAACTGTTCGCACCCGAAGACTACATCTCGGCCGTATTGGGAGAGGCAGAATGATCAAGCTGCTACATCGCATATTCCCGCACCCTCACCTGAGCTTTCTGCTGACGCTGGTTTGGGTTCTGCTTGCCAATAACGGGTCGTTGAACTCGCTTGTTTTTGGTTTGATTCTGGGGATCATCATTCCCTTCATCACCCAACCCTACTGGCCCGACCGCCCCAAACTGCGCAACTGGCCCATGGTGGCCGAGTACATTCTGGTGGTGCTCTGGGACATCGTTATCGCCAATATCACCGTCGCCCGGATCATCCTGTTCAAACGCGACGACGCCCGACAGCCCAACTGGATCTGCGTCCCGCTTGAACTGCGCACGCCCGAGGCAATCACCGTACTGGCCGGGACAATCACCATGACGCCGGGTACCGTCAGCTGCGATCTGTCGGCGCAAGGGCACAACCTTCTGGTCCATTGCCTCGATGCACCCGACCCGGAGGCGGTGAGAGGTCAGATCAAACAGCGCTATGAACGCCGCCTGAAGGAGATTTTCGAATGATTGATTATGCGATCTACTTCGCCTTCGCCTGCTTCGGAGCCGCAATTATGATGTGCCTGTGGCGGATTATCACCGCCGATGGTGTCGGCACCCGCGTTCTGGCGCTGGACACGATGGTGATCAACACCATCGCGCTTATGATCCTGTACGGGCTGGATCAAGGCACCGAGATATTCTTCGAGGCCGCTATGATCATCGCAATGCTGGGTTTTGTTTCAACAGTGGCCTATGCGCGGTTCATGCTGCGCGGCAACATTATCGAGTGAGGGCGACATGACATTTCTCGTCGAATTGCTGATTGCCGCCTTCCTGATCATGTCGGGTATCTTCGGCTTCGTTGGATCGTTTGGGATGATCAAACTGAAAGACCCGATGTCGCGCCTGCACGCGCCGACCAAAGCGACAACGCTGGGTGTCGGCGGCGTTCTATTGGCCTCGATCGCACATTCCGTGCTGCTTGAGGGCAAGCTATCGATGCATGAGCTGCTGATCACGCTGTTTTTGTTTCTGACGGCCCCGATCACGGCCCTGTTCATTGCCAAATGGCACATTCATCGTCATGAAAAGCCGCAGGATCTGCCGGATGCGGGCGAGGATGAGCTTTGGGCCACCCACGCGGTCGAGCAGGTTGAAGACGTCCCTGATCACAGCACGAACTGACCCTGATGCATAACCTTCCGCTGCCCCTGACCCGTGATCTGGTTTTGATTGGCGGAGGTCACACCCATGCTCTGCTGCTGCGCAAATGGGGCATGAACCCCCTGCCCGGCGCGCGCGTGACCCTGATCAACCCCGGCCCGACTGCGCCCTATTCAGGGATGCTGCCCGGTTTTGTCGCCGGTCATTACTCCCGCTCTGATCTGGACATTGATCTGGTCCGACTGGCCCGTTTCGCGGGCGCGCGGGTCATTCTGGGCGCGGTTGATGAGATCGACACCGACCAGCGCCATGTGCACATGCCGGGGCGCCCTCCGGTGGCTTACGACGTCGCCTCGGTCAATGTCGGGATCACCTCGGACATGCCCGCCCTGCCAGGTTTTGCAGACCATGCCGTTCCGGCCAAACCCTTGGGCGCCTTTGCCGCGCGTTGGTCTGCATATCTGGACCGCACCGGCCCTGCCTCGGTGGCTGTGATAGGGGGAGGCGTCGCTGGGGTCGAGCTGGCGATGGCCATGGCCCATGCGCTGAAAACCAAGGGCAAACCCGCGCGGATCACGCTGATCGACAATGCCTCGGCCCTGACAGCGACCGGCCCAAAGGCCGCGGCGACGATCCGCAAGGCTATGGCCGGTCTTGGCATCGACGTGCTCGAAGGAGTTTCGATCAAAGAGATCACCACAGATCATGTCGCACTGGACGATGGCCTCCAGATTCCTGCCGAGTTTGTGACCGGCGCTGCAGGGGCGAGACCCTATAGCTGGATCCAGCACACCGGGCTGGACCTGCACGAGGGTTTCATCCGCGTGAACGGCCAGCTGCAATCCAGCGACCCCGCCGTCTTCGCCGCCGGAGACTGCGCCCACCTGACCGAGAATCCGCGCCCCAAGGCGGGCGTCTACGCGGTGCGCGAGGCTCCGGTGTTGTTCAACAACCTGCGCGCGGCCCTGGGGACCGGGACCATGCAGCGCTATGTCCCGCAGAAGGACTATCTCAAGCTGATCTCATTGGGCGGCAAGTCCGCATTGGCCGAACGCCTGGGCACGTCGTTCAGCGGCGCTCTGATGTGGCGCTGGAAGGACCATATCGACCAGAGCTTCATGAACAAGTTCCGCAATCTCCCTGCCATGGCGACCCCCGCCCTCCCGCGCGCCCATGCCGCCGGTATGGTCGAAACCCTTGGTGACAAACCCATGTGCGGCGGCTGCGGGGCAAAACTCGGTCGCGGCGCGCTGCGCAGCGCTTTGGTCGCGCTGCCTGAGCCATTGCGTCAAGACGTGACGGCGCTGCCCGGAGACGACGCCGCGCTGCTGACAACCGGGAACGCGCGGCAGGTCATCACCACGGACCACCTGCGCAGTGTCACCGATGACCCGGTCCTGATGGCCCGTATCGCCGCCGTCCACGCACTGGGGGACATTTGGGCTATGGGGGCCGCGCCGCAAGCTGCAACGGCCACTCTCATTCTGCCCCGCATGTCTTCTGACCTACAGGAACGGACACTTTCCGAGATCATGCGCACGGCCAACGACGTCATGCGAGACTTCGGAGCCGAGATCGTCGGCGGACACAGCTCAATGGGCGATGAGATGACGATTGGCTTTACGGTGACGGGGCTTTGCGCCAAAGACCCGATCACCCTGGCGGGCGGCAGGCCCGGCGATGTGCTGATCCTGACCAAACCCATCGGCAGCGGCATTCTTATGGCCGCTGAAATGGCCGGACGCGCCGAGGGCGCAACGGTCGCGCAAGCCTATGAGATGATGACCCAACCGCAAGGCGCAGCGTCCCGCATTCTGGCGGAGGCCCACGCGATGACTGACGTCACGGGGTTTGGCTTGGCCGGGCACTTGAACGGGCTGTGCGAGGCTTCAGATTGCGGTGCGGTGCTTGATCTTGAGGCCGTCCCCGTGATGCCCGGAGCCATCGAGCTGAGTGACGCAGGCATCCAATCGACCCTTTTTGCAGATAACCGTTCTATCGCGCCCGAGCTGCCCATGGGCGGCAAAGCGGCACTGTTGTTCGACCCTCAAACAGCGGGTGGGCTATTGGCTGCCGTTGCACCCGAAATCGCCGAGAAACTGCTAGAGGATCTGCGAGCGGCGGGTTACCCGGCTGCGCGGATCGGGCATTTGACCGACACTCCGGGGTTGAAGCTTCAAAGCTGATCCAGCGTGTTTTTGATGCGATCCGCCGCGCCCCTCAGGCCATTGTCATCCAACTGCGCAATCTCGATCCGCGCCAAAATCTTGGCCGGGTGTTGACGCTGGGATTTGGCATAGGCTGGATCATAGTGCTGCTCCATCAACGCACGCGTCAAAGCTTGTTTGTCGCCGGACGACATGAGGTTCAACCACCCGTCCACGACCTCATGCCCGCGATGAGATCGCAGTGGAGACAAGCGATCCCGAAGGCGCTCGGTATCCGACAAGATGTCGTCATACGCCTTAGTCAAGTAAGCCGACCGGGCAGACAAAGGCGCGTCTATATGAATACGCGGCGCGGCGCACATCGCGGTCCAGACGCTGGGTGGCAGGATGCGATCGCCTATTTTCGACGACTCCGCCTCAACCACCACAGGGCGAGATGGGTCCAGGGCGCAAAATGCGGCTGACAGGGCGGACTCAAAAGCCTTCTGACTGGGCTGCCCACCTGGCCTTTCCCCCAGCAGTGAGCCACGATGGTTGGCAAGCCCCTCCAGATCAACCACTTGCACGCCGCGGCGATCCAGATGGTGCAACAACTCGGTCTTGGCGGTGCCAGTGTAGCCATCCAGCGCGATCAGTTGGAAGTGTAGCGGCTGGTCGTACAGGTAGGCCTTCACCAGCCGACGATAGGTCCGATAACCTCCATCGACGAAATCCGCCTGCCAGCCGATCTGTTGCAACATCCATGTAAACGAGCCCGAACGTTGCCCTCCGCGCCAGCAATAGACCAAGGGCCGCCAGTTCCCCTCATGATGGCTGAGGCGATGCTCGATATGGTTGGCGGCATTGCGAAACACCAGCGCCGCCCCGAGCTTTCGCGCCAGAAAAGGGCTTTGCTGTTTGTAGATCGTGCCGACCCGCGCGCGTTCTTCATTGTCCAGAACCGGCAGATTGATCGCCCCCGGCAGGTGGTCTTCAGCAAATTCTGCCGGGCTGCGGACGTCGATGACCTCATCAAATCCATGCGCATAAAGCTGCGGTAAATCGTTGAATTTCAGCGCCATACCAAGCGCCTGTCTATTGGTCGCAAGAAAGGGGAACGCATCCGCAGCTAGTCCTCGATGACTTCGATCAGGTCTGGGCCAGACGCCCGGTTGGAGTTCACGGCGGGGTCGACACGATGAAACTCCAGCACGTCTTCGGCGCCCGGTTGCATCAACCGCGCGGCACCTTTGCCCGCCTCTCCCAACCAAAGGGACCAATCGTCGGGCTCTAAGATCAAAGGCATTCGGTGGTGAATGGCCGATAGGTTCTGGTTCGCCTGAGTCGTCACGATGGCACAGGTGGATTGCCGCGCCTCTTCCGGCCCCCAATCCTGCCAGACACCTGCAAAGGCGATGGGCGCACCGTCCTTGCGGTGGATGTACCATGGTAGGCGCGTCCCTTGTTGGGTCTTGGTCCATTCAAAAAACCCTGTCGCCACGATCAGGCAGCGCCGCGATCGGCAAGCATCGCGAAAAGCGGGTTTCTCAGCCAGTGTCTCAGCCCGTGCGTTGATCAACAAAGGGCCTGCATTCTCAGCCTTGTACCAATGGGGCAGAAAGCCCCAGCGCAGCGCATCCAGCCGACGACCAGAATCGCCTGCGCGAACGACATGAACCTGATTGGTCGGGCAGACGTTATAGTTGGGCACCTTGGGCAAGGCATTGGCAGGGCGCGCGGCAAACAGCTGCGCCATCGCGTCATTGGGCAAAGTGATTGCAAACCGTCCGCACATCAGTCCGTTGTCCAATCCCGGATCGTTGCGGGATGCGATTTCAGCCAAAAAAAGCCGCACCCAACGGGCACGGCTTTTCAGGTCTTACTTCTGCTTGATACGACCATCCAGATAAGGCTGGTACGGCGCATTTTCTGCCAGGTACTCTGCAGTCACATCCGCCAGATCCGGGCCGAAGTCATAGGCATTCTTGTCGTCACCTTCGAAGACGCTGTAGCCGTCACCACCGTTGCGCACGTAGTTGTTGGTCACAACCAGATAAGTGGCCGAGGGATCAATCGGAACAAAACCGTCACTATCGGCGACCATCACCTCGGTGATGCGTCCTTCGTTCGGAGCGGCTGAGGGGTCCCAAGTGAAGGTTAGGCCTGCGACCTGTGGGAACCGACCTTTGACCTCTTCAACCTGGCTTACGCCATTTTCAAGTGCGTCGATCACGCCCTGACCGTTGATCTCAAAGGTCGATAGGGTGTTCTGGAACGGCAGGACCGTCAGGACTTCGCCCATGGTGACCTCGCCTTCGTCGATCGAGGCACGCAGACCACCCGCATTCGCAATCGCGATCTGAGCGCCCTGATCCGCAACGCGGGCCAGCATGGCATCTGCAACCAGATTGCCCATCTCGCATTCCTGCACACGGCAGACATCACGCGAGCCTTCGATGGTTGCAGCTGAGCTGGCTACAACGCGGCCCTTCATCTCTTCAATCGGGGCGCCCATTTCTGCGACGCGGGCCGCGATGCCCTCGTCCGGTGTGACGGAGGCATCTAACAGAATCGGCTCACCCTCTGCCGAAATCAGATTGCCGTCATCATCAAAGGTCAGTGTGATTTCGCCGAGATATTTCGAATAGGCATAGGCCTGAACCACCGGAACTTCGCCCACCATCACCGGGTACGCACCTGCCGCGTCCTCATCCGTGTTGGACAGCAGGGTGTGCGAGTGCCCACCGACAACCAGATCAAGGCCGGGCACCTGTTCGGCGATCTTAATGTCCTGAGCCAGACCCACGTGGTTCAGCGCGATGATGATGTCCGCACCTTCGGCTTCCAAAGCGGCCACATCCGCCTTCAGGCTTTCGACCTCATCTTGGAAAATGACGTCCTTGCCCGGGCTGGACGTGTCCACCGTATCGGTGGCCAGGGCCGAGATGATGCCGATCTTCTGGCCACCCACCTCAAGCACCACGTGGTTTTGCACCTTGTCCTTCAGCTCAGCAGAAGACGACAGGTCCAGATTGCCCGAGATCACGGGAAAGCTGACCGCATCGATAAAGGCCGCGAGACCTTCCGGCCCGTCATCGAACTCGTGGTTGCCGACGGCCATCACGTCATAACCGATCGCTTCCATGAACTCGGCCTCGGCGGCACCTTTGTAGGTCGTGTAGAACAACGAGCCCTGAAACGGATCGCCCGCATCCAGCAAAAGTACATTCTCATCCGCCAGTTCGGCGCGCTTGGCGTCAACGGCTGTTTTCAGACGCGCCACACCGCCAAAACACTTCCCTTCGGCTTCATCTTCAGCATCGCAAGTGGAATCGTATTTGTTGATCGACTCGATCCGGCTGTGAATGTCGTTGGTGTGCAGAATGGTCAGCTTGTAGTCGGCAGCAGCGATGCCTGCACTCAGGCCGAGGATCGCGACCGACGTCAAAAGGCGGCTTACCATGTTGAAACTCCCTGTCATTGTTTTTCGGGATCGTGCGCTGATGCGGCGGAAGAGTCAAAGGGGGAAATCCGGCTTGATTCCACGGGCTATGCGGGGCATCAGACCCTCATGCTGATCTACAAGATATTCCGGGCCGAGGAATGGGCCGCTTTGCAGGCAAATGGCGCAACGGATGGTGCGCCAATTGATATTGCTGACGGGTTCATCCACTTTTCGACAGCCGAACAGGCGGCTGAAACCGCAGCCAAACATTTTACCGGCGTCGAAGGACTGACACTGCTTGGCTGCGACGCTGACGCCATGGGCGACGACCTGAAATGGGAAGTGTCGCGTGGTGGGGCGTTGTTTCCGCATCTCTACCGCCAAATCCGGCTCAGCGACGTGGTCTGGGCTCGCCCCCTGCCCTTCGATGGCCAAACCCACCAGTTCCCGAGCGAGATGGTATGACCGCTTACATTGATCCCGACCGCGAACAGTTCGAAGCCTTCAAGGCATTGGATCGGGATCAACCCATCGAGATGCTGAACCTTGTAAGGTTTCGCACCAAGGCCGACTACCCGGTGGGCCACGCCTTGGCGGATCAGGGGCTGACAGGCGCCGCAGCCTATCGCCACTACGGGACTGAGACCGCTCCGATTATCGCCAGGATCGGGGCGTCGATCCTGTGGCGTGGGGCGTTTCAGACCACATTGATCGGACCGCAGGACGAGGCTTGGGATGAAGTGTTCATTGCCCGCTATCCCACCGCCCATGCGTTTCTTGAGATGGTAACAGACCCGGCTTACCGGGCTGCGGTGGTTCACCGTCAGGCCGCTGTCGCAACCTCCCGCCTGATCCGCTGCGGCACCGCGCAAGGAGGCGCGTCTTTCGGATGAAACTGACAGAGAAACTGGGCCTCGCCGCCCTGCACCGTATGGACCCTGAAACGGCCCATGGTCTGTCGATCAAGGCCCTGAAGGCCGGCCTGGCCCCAACGCCCGGACCGGTGACGTCATCGCGCCTACAGACCGAACTCGCAGGGCTGCGCCTGCCCAACCCCGTAGGCCTCGCCGCCGGGTTCGACAAGAACGGAGAGGTTCTGGCCCCTCTGTCCCGCGCCGGTTTCGGTTTCATCGAGGTCGGAGCGGTGACCCCGCGCCCGCAACCCGGCAACCCGAAACCCCGCCTGTTCCGCCTGACCGAAGACAAAGCCGCCATCAACCGTTTCGGCTTCAACAATGAAGGTATGGAGGTGATGGCCGAACGGTTGGCCAACCGTCCCAAGGATGCGGTGATCGGCCTGAACCTCGGGGCCAACAAGGATAGCGATGACCGGCCTGGTGATTTTGCCAAAGTGCTGGCCCATTGCGCCGCGCATCTGGATTTCGCGACGGTCAATGTCTCATCCCCCAATACCGAAAAGCTGCGCGATCTTCAGGGCAAGGCGGCTCTAGGCGCTTTGTTGAGTGGTGTGATCGAGACGCGGAATGCTCTACCGCGCCCTCTGCCCATTTTCCTGAAAATCGCGCCTGACCTGACCGAGGATGAATTGCAGGACATCGGCGAAGTGGCCTCGGAAACGGGTGTGGATGCGGTCATCGCAACCAACACAACTCTGTCGCGCGACGGGCTGCTTAGCGCGCACAAGGACGAAAAAGGCGGCCTGTCCGGTGCGCCACTGTTTGAGAAATCCACCCGCGTTCTGGCCCGGTTGAGCCAGCTGGCCGATGGCAGAATCCCTCTGATCGGTGTGGGCGGTGTCAGCTCAGCGGAACAGGCCTACGCCAAGATCTGCGCAGGCGCGTCGGCAGTGCAGTTTTATACCGCAATGGTTTATGGCGGCCTGTCCTTGGCTGCCGATATCGCACAGGGTCTTGATGACCTATTGACCCGCGATGGGTTTGACACCGTTGCACAGGCTGTGGGCAGCAAACGAGAGGATTGGCTGTGATCGAATATTGGCACAACCCGCGTTGTTCAAAATCCCGAATGGGATTGGCCTTGCTGGAGGAGCGAGGTGCAGAGATCGAGGTTCGCAAATACCTAGAAAACGCACCCTCGGTCGACGAATTGCGGGCTGTGCAATCCTTGCTGGACCTGCCAGCCATCAAGATGATGCGCACGCGCGAGAAGCGGTTCAAGGAGCTGGGCCTTTCAAAGGACGCGCCGGACGCGGAGTTGATCCAAGCCATGGCCGACAACCCGATCCTCATCGAACGTCCTCTGGCCATTTCAGGCGCTAAAGCCGCATTTGGCCGCCCACCTGAAAATCTACTCGCCCTTCTCTAAGCCACCTGAGCTTCAAGCTTCGGATAGCGCCAACCCATCGTCACGCCGCGCGCAAGGTTCAGAACCATAAGCGCGGCCCACAGGCCATGATTGCCGAACGCGGGTACCAGAATGAACAAAGCGACCACATAGATCGCTACCGATTGCAGCATCGCATTGCGCATGTCGCGGGTCCATGTGGCCCCGATATAGATACCGTCGAACATCCAGCTTGCGACACCGATGATCGGAGCCAAGGCCGCCCAGAACAGGAACGTGCGTCCTGCCTCGCGTACTTCGGGAGAGGTGGACATCAGATCAATCAGCACCGGACCTGCAAAGAAGAAAACGGCACTGAGAAGCACCGCGCCACCGACACCCCACTGAGACGCCATGACCGAGGCGCGCCGCACTTGGTATCGGTCCCGTGCGCCAACCGCGCCTCCGACCAGCGCCTCGGCAGAAAAGGCGAATCCGTCCAGCGCAAAAGCGGTGATTTCCAGGAATTGCAGCAGAACCTGATTGGCCGCCAGATTGACGTCTCCCAAATCGGACCCGACGAACAGGAAGGTGGTGAACGAGCCCGTCAGCAGAACCGAGCGGATCATGATATCACCGTTCACCTGCACCATCCGCCGCAGCCGGGTGGCATCGAAAATGCGCGGCCAGTCGTGCCAGATTTGCCCGGCAAACCCATCCCGGCACAGCCACAGACCCAGTGCCAAACCGGTCCACTCCGCGATCAGGGTTGCAATCGCCACGCCTTCGACGCCCCAGCCCAGCCCAAGAACGAACCAAAGGTCAAGCACGATGTTGAGACCGTTCATCCAGATCTGTAGAAGGAACACTCCCCGCGTCCGCTCAACAGCGATCAGCCAGCCTGTGATCGCATATAAGGCAATGGTCGCGGGTGCCCCCCAGATCCGAATCTCAAGGTAAGAGCGCGCGAGTGTTTCAACCTCGGGGCTGGCCGGGGATAGCCAAAACGCGCCACTGAAGATCGCGACCTGGGCAAGGATAAACACAAGGCCCGCCGCCCCGCCGAGCATCAACCCACGAATGAGCAAGGCGCGCATCTCGGCGCTCTCTCCGGCCCCACGCGCCTGCGCGGCAAGGCCCGTTGTACCCATGCGAAGAAAGCCGAAAACCCAGTAGATCGCGGACAGGATCACCGCGCCCATGCCCACCGCGCCAATCGGAGCAGCCGCCCCCATCTGCCCGACAACGCCGGTATCCACCGCCCCAAGGATCGGCACAGTCGCATTCGACAACACAATGGGCACCGCGATCTTCAGCACCCGTTTGTGAGTTATGGGTGCCGAGGCATCCTGCATTCTCAGTCCTTGTCGCGAGGCTGTTGCGGCATCAAAAAATGCCCCGTCGCCTGTGCAAACAGCTTGGCATGGTTGTCTTGCCACGCCTCAACCCGAACCGAGGCGTAACGCCGTCCGGCCCGGTTCACAAAGGCACGCGCATAGGCGTCGCGCGGCAAGCCCGAGCGCAGGTAGTCGACCGTAAAGTCGATGGTTTTGGGAAAGCGGATCGATTCATCCGTAACAATGGCCTCGGCATCAATTTCACCACTTTCGATGTCCAAGAACATGTGCTCCCAACTCAGCGTTATGACGGCAGTGACCTCAAGAAACGCCGCGGTAACGCCGCCATGAAGGGCTGGAAGAAACGGGTTGCCGATCAGTTTCTCGTCAAAGTTCAGCACGCCAGTCAGTTCATCCCCGCGCCGGTCAAAACTGATATTGAGAAACCGGATATAGGGCACACCATCAACCAAAGCGCGCAAGGCGGCGTCGCGCCGTTGTTTGACAACCTGCATAGGTTCGGGACGGGAACGGGCCATATTACTTCCCCTCAACCGTGAACGACCCCGAGGCGGTCGCCACTGGCAGGTCAAGATCGTCATCCATCGCCGTTGCCCGCACAAAGGCCACATTTCGGGTGATGTGATAGCAATTGGCCCGAGCGGTGATGCTCTGCCCTGGCGTGGCCGCACGCATATAGTCGATGCGCAAATCAATCGTCGCTGTTCCGCCCGGAGAAGACGGGTGGCTCATGACTGCAGCCCCGCAGCAGGTATCCAGGATGGTCGAAATCGCGCCGCCGTGGATCACGCCCGTGCGCGGATCTCCGATCAGATCCTCGTTGTAAGGCATTGTTATCTCGGCTTCACCTTCCCCGATCTGGCTAAGATGAAGGCCCATCGCGCGCGCGTGCGGAATGGCTTCGATAAACTGTCGGGCTAGCTTTGCTTTGTCGACCATGATCATATCCTGTTGTCTTGCCCCTTTATGAGCCGCCATCCGATCAAAGGGCAAGCCCACCTGTTGCGCTTGTTCGCATGACGTCCTAGGTTGCTGCCGAGGAGACCCCGAATGTCCGACAACCGTTTGTCATTCAAAGAGATGTGCGCCGAGTTCGACGTGACTCCGCGCACTCTGCGCTACTACGAATACATCGAGCTCTTGCAGCCCGACCGTGAAGGGCGATCCCGGTACTATGGCCCCAGAGAATGCGCCCGCATGACGCTGATCATGCGCGGCCGGAAATTCGGATTTCCTTTGGAAGAGATTCGCCAGTGGCTGTTGATCTACGAAGATCAAGGCAACGAAGCGCAGATGGCAACTTTCGTAGAAATGGCAGATCGCCAGATGGAAGAGCTGCGTCAGCAGCGCGCGCAGCTGGACGAGGCGATGGATGCCCTCAAACAGCTTCGGGACCAAACGGCCAAGTCCATCAAGTAGAACACCCTGCCCGTCTGGGTTCTGGTGTGACCAAGCAAAGCACCTTGGAATCGCGTCCTCGGACCAATCTGAGGGCGAATTTCCCTTGCCCCTAGGGAAAGAAAATTTCGCAAAACCCGTCATTACGCGACTGGAAGTTACGTCAACTTAGAAATGACGCAGCGTCTGGATTACGTAAACGTCACCTACATGTTGTAAAGCGTCCAGCAACTGCGCAACTCTATTCGGACGACGCCAGTGACGAGAGTATGACGAATGACCGAAGATCTGATGACCATCCGTGAAATGTGCGAGACCTATGATGTCACACCCCGCACCTTGCGGTTCTACGAGGCGAAGGAACTTCTGTTTCCGATCCGCGAGGGTCAGAAGCGTCTGTTCACCAAACGCGATCGCGCGCGGCTAAAGCTGATTCTGCGTGGCAAGCGGTTTGGTTTCAGCCTTGAGGAAATTCGCCAGCTTTTGGACCTGTATCACGTGGGCGACCAGCAGGTGACCCAGATGTCGCGCACCTATGAAATCGCGTGCGAACGTCTGGCCGATATGGAATCGCGCCGTGAAGAGCTGACACAGGCCATCGACGATCTGAAAGAGCAGTTGCGCTGGGGCGAAAAAGTCATCGCCTCGATGAAACAGGAAAAGAAGGCGGCCGAATAACTTCGCCCTGCCCTCCGGACATATGAATTAAGGGAGCTTCACATGCCCGTCTACAACGCGCCAACAAAAGACACACAGTTCATCCTGCATGATGTCCTGAAAATCTCGGGCTCTGACATTCCGGGTTACAACGAACTAGAGGCCGAGTTTACCGGCGCCGTTCTGGAAGAAGCTGGCAAGGTCGCCACCAATGTTCTTCACCCGCTGAATGTGGTCGGCGACACAGAAGGATGCCGTTTGGAGAATGGTGTGGTCTACACGCCCACAGGCTTCAAGGATGCCTTCGAGCAGATGAAAGAAGGCGGCTGGACTGGCCTCGACATGCCGGAAGAGTATGGTGGCCAGAACATGCCCTACGTGATTGGAACGGCCGTGGGAGAGATGTTCTCGGGCGCGAACCAGGCGTTCACGATGTATCAGGGCCTGACCCATGGTGCGGCCTCGGCCATTCTGGCGCACGGCTCGGACGAGCAGAAGAACAAATACCTGCCGAACATGATCAGCTGCGAATGGACCGGCACCATGAACCTGACCGAACCGCATTGCGGTACCGATCTGGGTCTGATGCGCACCAAGGCGGAACCTCAGGGCGACGGCAGCTATAAAATCTCGGGCCAGAAGATCTTTATCTCGGCCGGTGATCACGACATGGCCGACAACATCATCCACCTGGTTCTGGCCAAAATCCCCGGTGGCCCCGAGGGCATCAAGGGCGTATCGCTGTTCATCGTGCCCAAGTTCATCGTTAGCGAAGATGGCACCCCGGGCGAGCGCAACGGCGTTTCGGTCGGCAAGATCGAAGAGAAGATGGGCATCCACGGCAACTCGACCTGCGTCATGAACTATGACGAGGCCACCGGTTGGCTGCTGGGCGACGAACACAAAGGCATGCGCGCCATGTTCACCATGATGAACGAAGCGCGTTTGGGTGTGGGCATGCAAGGCCTGTCGCAGGCCGAAGCTGCGTATCAGAACGCTGTAGAATACGCAAAAGACCGCCTGCAGGGCCGTGACGTAACAGGTGTGAAGAACCCGGACGGCCCCGCCGATCCGCTGATCGTTCACCCCGACATCCGCCGCAACCTGATGGATCAGAAAAGCTTCACCGAGGGCGCGCGTGCGTTCATCCTGTGGGGCGCAACTATGATCGATAAGGCGCACCGCTCGGGTGACAAGGACGCGGACGGGCTGATCTCGCTGCTGACACCAGTCATCAAGGGCTTCCTGACGGACGAAGGCTACGACATGACCGTTCAGGCGCAGCAGGTCTATGGCGGCCATGGCTACATCGAAGAGTGGGGTATGTCGCAATACACCCGCGATGCCCGTATTGCCATGATCTACGAAGGCGCGAACGGCGTTCAGGCGCTTGATCTTGTCGGCCGTAAGCTGGCGCAGGATGGCGGCAAGCATGTCATGGCGTTCTTCGAGATGGTCAAAACCTTCTGTAAGGAAAACGCAGGCCAGAACGAAGCCTATGACAAAGCCTTCATCGAACCGCTAAAAGCCGCATCGAAAGACCTGCAGGCCGCTGGCATGTACTTCATGCAGGAAGGTATGAAGAACCCCAACAACGCTCTGTCCGGGTCTTATGACTTCATGCACATGTTCGGTCATGTTTGCCTGGGCTTAATGTGGGCGCAGATGGCGAAGGCCGCTCAAGATGCGCTGGACGGTGGAGCCTCAGACAAAGAATTTTACGAGACCAAGATCAACACCGGCCGTTTCTACATGGCCCGCCGCCTGCCCGCGACTGCGATGCATCTTTCCCGCATTCAGACCGGCGCAGATACAGTGATGGTTCTGGACGTGGCGAACTTCTGATCAAAGTCTGGGCTCGGGCATCACAGCTCGGGCCCTACTATTCGGAGGAGACCGAATGCCCAAACGCTTTCGCCTGACCCGCCGTTTCCCGGTCGCCATGACCGAGGACGGCTATCGCAAACTCCGCGGCTTTGCCCGCGAGGCCGGGTTGGATGAAGGCGAAGCGCTGTCTTTTCTGTTCGAGAATTTCAACAGCGTCATTGACGAAGACAACCTGACCCATCGGTTGCGCCTCTTCAATTCCGAGTTGGAGGCACGCAAGCGCTAGGCACCAAGGCCGAAAAGCTTGGGCGGACGATGCAAAAAAACGCCACGGGAGGGGCGACCGCATGACCATAAAACTGCACTGCTTCGGTGAAAGCGGCAATTCATACAAAGCCGCTCTGGCGCTGGAAATGTCCGGCCTCGACTGGGAGCCGGTCTTTGTCGATTTCTTCAAAGGCGTCACCCGCAGCCCCGAGTTCCGCTCGGACGTCAATGTAATGGGCGAAGCGCCCTTCCTGATCGACGGTGATTTCAAAACCTCCCAATCCGGCGCGATCCAGGCCTATGTCACCGAGAAATCCGGCAAGTTCGGCGGCAAGACGCGGGAAGAGAATTACGAGATCCTTCGCTGGGTGCTGTGGGACAACCACAAGCTCAGCTCAATGGCTGGCATGACGCGGTTTCTGATGAACTTTCTGCCTGAAGAACACCGCAATGCCGATGTGATTGCCTTCAACCAAGGCCGTCTGAAAGCGGCCTATGATGTGCTGAACAACCGCCTTGAGGGCCGCGACTGGATTGTTGGGGATGGCGTGACCAACGCCGATCTCAGCTGCTGCGGCTACCTCTACTATCCCGAACCATTCGGCTTTGACCGTGCCGACTGGCCCAACATCGACGCCTGGCTGCAACGCCTGTCCGAGCAGCCCGGCTGGAAACACCCCTATGACCTGATGCCCGGCAACCCGTCGGATCGAGCTTAAGGAGAAGACCCATGACCGAAGCTTACATTTATGACGCCCTGCGCACGCCGCGCGGCAAGGGCCGTAAGGATGGCAGCCTGCACGAGGTAACCTCGGTGCGCCTGTCCGCCTTGACCCTGAACGCGATCAAGGAACGCAACAACCTCGAAGGCCACGCCGTTGAGGATGTGATCTGGGGCAACGTCACCCAAGTCATGGAGCAAGGCGGCTGTCTGGCGCGCTCGGCGGTTCTGGCCTCGGACCTCGACCAGTCGATCCCCGGTCTTGCGATCAACCGGTTCTGCGCCTCGGGCATGGAAGCCGTGAACCTGGCCGCGAACCAGGTTAAAGGCGGCGCGGGCGACGCCTATATCGCTGGTGGTGTTGAGATGATGGGCCGCGTGGCCATGGGCAGCGACGGGGCTGCGATTGCCGTAGACCCGACGCTAGCAATGGACACCTATTTCGTACCGCAGGGTATCTCGGCCGACATCATCGCGACCGAGTATGGGTTCACCCGCGACGATGCCGATGCGCTGGCCGTTGAGTCTCAGAAACGCGCGGCAGAGGCTTGGGAAGACAACCGGTTCGAGAAGTCGGTCATCACCATCAAAGACCAAAACGGCCTGACCATTCTGGATCGCGACGAATATATGCGCCCCGGCACTGACATGCAGAGCCTCGGCGCGTTGAACCCGTCCTTCCAGATGATGGGTGAGCAAATGCCGGGCTTCGACAAAGTAGCGATGCTGAAATACCCGCATCTGGAGCGGATCAACCACATCCATCACGCGGGCAACAGCTCGGGAATCGTTGACGGCTCAGCCGCTGTTCTGATCGGCAACAAGGAATTCGGTGAGAAATACGGCCTGAAACCCCGCGCCCGCATCAAGGCAACCGCGAAGATCGGCACCGACCCGACCATCATGCTGACCGGCCCGGTTCCGGTGACCGAGAAGATCCTTGCCGACAACGGCATGAAAATCAGCGATCTGGACCTGTTCGAAGTGAACGAAGCCTTCGCCTCGGTCGTGCTGCGCTTCCAGCAGGCGTTCAACGTCGATCCGGCGCTGGTAAACGTCAACGGCGGCTCGATCGCAATGGGTCACCCGCTGGGTGCTACCGGTGCGATGATCATCGGCACGCTGCTGGATGAGCTGGAGCGTCAGGACAAAGAGACCGGTCTCGCCACGCTCTGCATTGCGTCCGGCATGGGCGCGGCAACCATTATCGAGCGGGTCTGATGCCCAAGCTGGATCTCTCTCAGATCCCGTTCAAGGGTGGCTCGTCTTATCCCGGCAAACTCGCAGAAGCGGTCGGTGGCCGTTTCAACCAAGGCGTCGGAGATGCAGGTGGACTGACCCAGTTCGGGGTCAACATCGTACGGCTTGAACCGCAGGCTTTGTCCTCGCTGCGCCACTACCACATGGAGCAGGACGAGTTTGCCATTATGCTCAGCGGCAAATGCGTGCTGATCGATGACGATGGTGAGCATGAGATGCTGCCCGGCGACTGCGCCGCTTGGCCAGCCGGTGAGGCCAACGGCCATCACCTTGTGAACAAGACAGATGCGCCCGCGAGTTTTCTGGTGGTGGGCACACGGACCCCGACCGAGACCGGCTACTACAGCGACATAGACATGATGGTGAAGGATGATGAGAACGGATTCTCTTTCACCCGGAAAGACGGCAGCCCACTGACGGCTGACCAGATTGGAGATGACAATGACTGATTTCACTCTGACCAAAGACGCAGACGGCGTCGCCTTTGTGACCTGGGACGCCCAGGGTAAATCCATGAACGTTCTGACCCGCGAGGCCTTTCAGGAGGTAAGCCAGCTGATCGATCAGGCCCTGAGCGATGATGAGATCAAAGGGATCGTTATCACCTCGGGCAAAGAAGGCTCATTCGCGGGTGGCATGGATCTGAATACCCTCGCCACCATCCGTCAGGAGGCCGGTGATGAACCAGCGCAAGCGCTCTTCGATTTTGTCATGGGCGGCCACCACATCCTGCGCAAGTTGGAACTGGCGGGCATGGACCCCAAGACCAAGAAGGGCGGCAAACCGATCGCCTGTGCCATCAACGGCACCTGCGCCGGGATCGGGACCGAAATCGCTCTGGCCTGTCACCACCGCGTTATGACCTTGAACGCCAAGGCCAAGATTGGCCTGCCTGAGATCCTGCTGGGCATCTTCCCCGGTGGTGGTGGCACCATGCGCTATAGCCGTATGGTTGGTGCGATGGCGGCGGCCCCTGTCCTGCTGGAAGGCAAGATGATGGATCCGAAGAAAGCCAAGGGCGCTCAGCTGATCGACGATGTTTCGGACGATCCGGTCGCAGCAGCCAAGGAATGGGTTCTGAAAGCCAAGGACGCCGATCTGGTCAAGCCTTGGGACGCCAAGGGCTACAAGATGCCCGGCGGCGCGCCCTACCACCCTGCCGGCTTCATGACATTCGTCGGCGCCAACGCAATGGTGAACGGCAAGACCCAAGGCGCCTTCCCGGCGGCAAAGGCTCTGCTGAGCTCGATCTACGAAGGGGCGTTGGTCGACTTCGACACCGCCCTGAAGATCGAGGCGCGTTGGTTCACAAACGTCCTGATGAATCCCTCGTCGTCGGCCATGATCCGGTCGTTATTCCTGAACAAGGAAGCCTTGGAGAAAGGCGCGGTCCGCCCCAAAGATGTGGCCGATCAGCGCGTTAAAAAGGTCGGTGTTCTGGGCGCTGGCATGATGGGTGCCGGTATCGCTCTGGTCTCGGCGCAGGCCGGGATGGAGGTTGTTTTGGTCGACCGTGATCAGGCTGCCGCTGACAAGGGCAAGGCTTACTCCGAAAGCTACATGGACAAGGGTATCAAGCGCGGCAAAGCCACCGCTGAGAAGAAAGAGGCCCTGCTGGCGCAGATCACAGCCACCGCTGACCTAGAGCATCTGAAAGGCTGCGACCTGATCATCGAGGCCGTGTTCGAAGACCCCGGCGTCAAGGCTGAGATGACCAAGAAGGTCGAGGCGATCATCCCCGAAGACTGCATCTTTGCATCGAACACCTCGACCCTGCCGATCACCGATCTGGCGAAAGCCTCAGTGCGGCCTGAGCAGTTCATCGGCATCCACTTCTTCTCGCCGGTCGAGAAGATGTTCCTGGTCGAGATCATCAAAGGCAAGGAAACCGGGGACCGCGCGGTCGCCAAGGCTCTGGACTATGTGCGCCAGATCCGCAAGACGCCGATCGTGGTCAACGATGCGCGCTTCTTCTACGCCAATCGCTGCATCATTCCCTACATCAACGAAGGTGCGCGCATGATCACCGAGGGCGTCAGCCCCATCCTGATCGACAACGCGGCGCGTCAGTTGGGCTTCCC
This sequence comes from Ruegeria sp. CK3, assembly GCF_056536565.1. Lineage (NCBI taxonomy): Bacteria > Pseudomonadati > Pseudomonadota > Alphaproteobacteria > Rhodobacterales > Roseobacteraceae > Ruegeria > Ruegeria sp. CK3. The sequence goes on along the minus strand of NZ_JBQFPV010000010.1, from coordinate 18,107 downwards.
GGTCGGACCGATCCAACTGACCGACGAAACCTCAATTGATCTGGGTGCCAAGATTGCGCGCGCGACCAAAGCGGCGATGGGTGATGCCTATCCCGAAAGCCCCTCGGACGATCTGATCTTCTGGATGGAGGAACAGGGCCGTCTGGGTCGCAAGGCCAATGCTGGCTTCTTCGACTATGACGACAAGGGCAAGCGCGTCGAATATTGGAAGGGTCTGCAGGACAAGTACCCGCTGGCCGCCGAGCAGCCTGACCTGATCGAGGTGCAGGAACGTCTGATGTTCGCACAGGTTCTGGAAGCCGTCCGTGCGCTGGAAGAAGGTGTTCTGGAAGACATCCGAGAAGGTGACGTGGGCGCAATTCTGGGTTGGGGCTTTGCGCCTTGGTCCGGTGGTCCGCTCAGTTGGCTGGACATCATCGGTACGCCCTACGCGGCCGAGCGTTGTGATCAACTGGCCGAGGCCTATGGCGCGCGTTTCGCCTGCCCGCCGCTGCTGCGTGAAATGGCTGAAAAAGGTCAGAGCTTCTATGGCCGGTTCAACCCGGACGCCAAAGCCGCTTAATAAAGCGACGCAGGCGCAACTCCCCTTGCGCCTGCGTCTTCCTTACTGAACAGCCGGAGCGGTTTGCCATTCAGGCCGGAGAAACAGAACCGGTGCATCTGGTCGACCAGGCCGCCCGGGCCTGCGAATACCCGCCGCTGGGCGGATCGGGAAAATCGGATCCGTTGGGATCGGAGCAGGCAAAGCGCCCAATGGGTTCGCCAGCGCCGAAATCTCACCACTTGCTGCAAGCGCACCGACCAACGCAGTCGCAGTGTCTTCGTCAGCCACCGCATACTCTTTTGCCTGACCAGACGTGCGGCTGAAGCGCCCCGAAGGGCAATAGGCTTGCAAGCCACCCTCGATATAGATCACCTCGTCCTGGTCGAAGAACAGGGTCGTGACCTCGAAGGACGATCCCGGCGACTGCGAGGACAACCGACAGGCCCCGTCCAGAAGCCGCGCAGGCACCACCGATACACCTTGATCCGTCAGGTCCAGTTTGCCGCGATCCAGCGCGACGCCCTGTTCCGGCATCAACCAGACCGCCCGCCCATTATAAGCCGCCCGCGCGGGCACAAAAATGGGTAGATAGGCTGATCGCCTCTCGCCCGCCGGGATATTGACCCAACTGGTCGAGACCCTGCGGACCTCCTTAAAACCGTGATCCAGCGTTCGAACCAGATCTCCGGCGGCGATACGCTCGATCAGTTTCCATCCACTGGTGGTCGCGATTTTGGTTCCGTGCAGGAACCCTCCTCTGCGCGATGACACTGCGTCCAGCGCTACTGGCAAATCCGCATCGTCCTGATACTCGGAAACATCCGAAAAACTCACTACTTCCAACACGTGCCGAACCCCCTTTTGGCACAAATACTCACATCTCAAGAGATAGCAGACGCAGCGGTTTTCCGTCTTAGTTTGGCCGTATTTACGCCCAATTTGGGTTAAAACGAGGGGTTTTTCGCGACAGAAAGCAGTGCAGGAGTGGGTTTATCGACCAATCGGAAACTATGAGCCGGACGTTGCGTCAAAGGCGTAGCCGAATCTCTGGATGTCTTCTGCGCAGGCTTCTGCCACGGATTGGGCGGATCTGTCGGAATAGTATGCCCGATAGTCTGCCTGCCGGTCCGAGGGGTTGATATGGGGCAAATCCACCTCAAACCCCAAATGGTGAAACAGAGGCGGCGCGTCTCTTTCGAACTGTTCCAACCGTACGAACAGTTGGCACTGTTCGCCTCCATCCGCGCGGGTCATGTAGCGCCGCGCCGGATGGTCCTGAAACGAACGACGAATGGTTGGGTGCAGGACAAAAGGCTCGAACTCCAATTGCTGCGACAGGGTGACGGCCTCATGCGCAAAGCTCTGAGATCGCAGCCAGTGGTAATAGCTGACCATGCGATCCCATGGGTTGCGGACCAACGTGAAAGCAAACATTGCCTCAAGTTCACCCTCTGGCAACACCCCGTCGATATCCGCAAGCGTCGCGTGTTTGTGCAGCCTCCCCCGCGCGGTCAGTTCCTTGGCGCGCCGCCGCCGTTTCAAGGCCTTGGGCGTGTCTCCTAACAGGATGTCATCCTTCATGGCCCGCTGCTCCAGCGCCAAGGCCAGTGAGGTTCCCCCCGTCTTGGGCATGTGCACGAACACGTAGCGGCGGCCGCGAGAAATGATCATGCGACCTCCTGCTCGGGGGCCGCGCGCCTGGCTCTCCAGCCCAAAACCGCGCCGGCTGTTGCGATCAGACCGATGCCAAAGATCTGCATCACTCCGATCGTCTGTCCAAGGGCGACCCAGGCGAACAGTGGCCCGAAGATCATGATTGAATATTCAAACACGGCAACGAATGAGGGCTCACCGACCTGATAGGCCTTGATCATCATGAAGACGGCCACGGTGGACCCGACGGCCTGAACCGCGACCCATGGCAAGGCAGCGCGCATATCGAGGACCAGACCACGGGTCACAAAACCTTCGGGACCATCGGGTCCGGACGCGGGAAAGGCCGTGAAAACGATTAAACCGATGGCCCCGGCAACGCCCAGAACAAGCATGTTGTTGGCCAGAAGGGCGACTGTGCTTTCATCCGAGCAATAAGTCCGCGTGACAATCACGCTGAGAGCGTAGAAGAACCCTCCGACAACCGGCAAAAAGGTCCTGACGTCGAACTCAGTCGGGTTGGGTTGCAACACGCACAAGATGCCAACAAACCCCAGTAGAACCGCGCCGATGCGCCATGGTCCGATGACCTGTTTTAGGCCCAATGCAGAAATCAACAGCACGAACATCGGCGAGGTGAACAAGCCCGCCAGGGCCTGCGCAATCGGCATCAACGCCAGCGAGGCGAAATAGAACAGCATGCCCGTCGCGATCAGAACACTGCGCAGCAAGACAAACCGCAGCCGTTTTGGCCGCAGGCTTCCCAAACCCAACAGGGACAGCCCGATGATCAAAGGCAACATCAAAACAGCACGGCTGAGATGGAACTGCCACAGCCCGATGGTTTCGGCCAGCAGGATCACCACATTGTCGATCACGCCAAGAATGGCCATTGCCGAGACCATCAGCACCGAGGCCAAAAAGGGGAGCGTTTCTTTGCCTGGCTGCATGTCCTGCCTCGGGTTAGATGCGCGCTACAGCGCTTGTGCCATCCAGCATATTTCTGAAAGCCTGCGCAACAGGTTTGCGCCCCGTGATTTCCACATGCTATGCTTTGGCAAAAGAAAAACACGAGCAGCCCAATCCAGATGACGGCCCTGAAACAGTATCAGCGGATCGAAGCCACCGGTCTGTGGCGTTCCTCGCCCGATGAACAGCGGCGCGAGGTTGTGGTCTCGATTGGTGAGGCGACCCTGACAATCTCAGATTTCAATGACCGGGCGCTGACGCACTGGTCTCTGGCCGCATTGGAGCGGCAGAATCCGGGCAGTTTCCCTGCGATTTTCAACCCTGATGGCGACCCGGACGAAACGCTGGAACTGGCCGAAAGCGAAAAGACCATGCTTGAGGCCATCGACCGGTTGCAGCGCGCCATCGACCGCTCACGCCCGCATCCTGGTCGGTTGCGCTGGTTTAGCGTCGCAGGCGTCGTCGCCGCTGTGCTGGCGGTGTTGCTGCTTTGGTTGCCCGGGGCACTGCAAAACCACGTGGTCTCGGTCGTGCCCGAGGTCAAACGGCAGGACATCGGCGATGAGATTCTGAAACGAATCGAGCGGGTCTCGGGGCGCGCTTGTGCCTCACGCGATGCGCAGGCCTCTTTGGACCGGCTGGCCAAGCGCACGGGCGTGCGGCAGATCATCATCCTGCCCGCCGGGGTGCAGGACAGCCTCAGCCTGCCGGGCGGGACTGTCTTGTTGAACCGGGCCTTGGTCGAGGATCATGAAGATCCCGCCGTGGCCGCCGGCTATGTCATCGCCGAGCGCGCCCGTATCGCGGCAAAAGACCCTCTGGATGATGTTCTGGACCGAACCGGTGCCTCATCGGCCTTTCGCCTGCTGACGACCGGAGGCCTGACGCCCGAGATCGTCGACAGCTATACCGAGCAAGTTCTGTCGGAACCCCGTCCGTCCCTGACGGATGAGGCGCTATTGGCAGTTTTTGCTCAGGCCGCCCTGCCCTCGACCCCATATGCCTATGCGCGGGATGTAACCGGGGAAACGGTTCTTGGCCTGATCGAGGCCGACCCAATGGCAGGACGCACACTGGAACAGGTGCTGCCGGACCGCGATTGGGTCCAGCTTCAAAACATCTGCAGCGAGTAATCGGGCTTATTTGGTGCCGAACATACGGTCTCCGGCATCGCCGAGGCCGGGCATGATATAGCCTTTCGAGTTCAGCTCACGATCCAGCGCGGCAGTGACGATATGCACGTCTGGATGGGCCTCTTTCATACGGGCAACCCCTTCTGGTGCCGCCAACAGGCAGAGGAACAGGATCTCGGTCGCGCCCGCCTCTTTCAGCAGATCGATCGCTGCGGCCGAGCTGTTGCCCGTAGCCAGCATCGGGTCAACTGCGATGACCAACCGGTCTTTCAAGCCCTCTGGCGCTTTGAAGTAATACTGAACGGGCTTAAGCGTTTCTTCGTCGCGGTAAAGTCCCACAAACCCCACACGGGCCGAGGGGATCAGTTCCAGCACCCCGTCCAGCATCCCGTTCCCGGCGCGCAGGATCGAGACCAGTGCAAGCTTCTTGCCAGCCAGAATCGGCGCGTCCATCTCCTCCATCGGAGTTTCGATATGACGGGTGGTCAGCTTAAGCTCGCGAGTCACCTCATAGGCCAGCAACAGGGTGATTTCCCGCAGCAACTGACGGAATTCGGCAGTTGAAGTTCCCTTGTCCCGCATGAGCGTCAGCTTGTGCTGCACCAGTGGGTGGTCAACGACGGTCAGGTGTTCGCTCATGTGTTCTCCAGTCTTTTCTTGATCCGCGCACGGGTAACTTCATCGCAAAAGGCGGCGTTCAGGGCCGTTTCATTAAGGGCTGCAAAGTCTTCGGCACCCCAATCAAAGGCTGCCTGCAACATCTCATATTCACGCCGCATTGTGGTATGGAAAAATGGCGGATCATCCGTGGAAACGGTGACTTTCGCCCCGGCATCGCGCAACCGCGCAATCGGATGCGCGGCGAAATCCGGGTAGAGACCCAGAACCACGTTTGATCCTGGGCAGACCTCAAGCGTGACATCCCGATCGACCAGTTCATGCACCAGATCGGGGTCTTCAATGGCGCGAACGCCGTGGCCGAGACGTTCAACACCCAAGTCACGAATCGCATCACGCACGCTTTCGGGGCTACCGAACTCACCTGCGTGGGTGGTCAGGCGCAAACCGGCCTCGCGGGCGCAATCGAAGGCCCATTTGAAGTCGCCCTGAGTGCCGATGGATTCATTGCCGCCCATACCGAAACCGGTGATCCAATCGCCTGCGGTTTCAGCGGCGCACCGGGCGCTGATCTTGGCCTGATCCGGGCCAAAATGGCGGACACAGGTGACCACGCCGCGCAGAGTGATGTCGAACTTGCGCTCGGCCTCATCGGCGGCGTCCTGAATGGCGTTCAGATAGTCTCGCCACGCGTGCAGATCGCCACCGCCGCAGAAATCGGGGCTGAGGAAGGTCTCGGAATACACAACGCCATTGGCGGCGCTTTCCTCAAGGATCGCCAGGGTCAGACGGCGGAAATCCTCGGGCGACTTGAGGACCTCACACGCGGCCTCATAGACGCTGAGGAAATGGGCGAAGTCGCGGAAGTCGTAGCTGCCATCGGGCTTGAAGATGCCGCTCAGGTCGATGCGTTTTTCATGCGCCAACTGTCGGATGAATGCGGGCGGCGCCGCGCCTTCATGGTGCAGGTGCAATTCGATTTTCGGAAGGTCTGCGACACTCATAAAAAGCTCTTTCCCGGCCCATGCGCCGGTACGTTCAGGTGATGGGCGATGCTGGCGGCAACATCGGCGAAATGGATTTGACCGAGCGGGCTGGACCCTTTCCCGGCCACCAAAACCGGCACTTGCTCGCGCGTGTGGTCGGTGCCGATCCAACTGGGGTCATTGCCGTGATCCGCCGTCACCACCAACATGTCATGCGGGCGCAGCTTAGGCAGGATGGCTCCGATTTCCCGGTCAAACCACTCCAGCGCACGAGCATAGCCGCTGATATCGCGACGATGACCGTAGAGGCTATCGAATTCGACGAAATTGGCAAAGGTCAGGCTGCCATCCTCGGCCTGATCCACCAGGTCGGACAGGTGCACCATCAATTCGACATCGGAGCCTTTGCGCAGCGTGTCTATGCCCTGCATCGAAAAGATGTCTCCGATTTTGCCAACGGCATGCACGCGGCGACCTGCGTCCTGAACCCAGTTCGTCAGCAGCGGCGCGGGCGGCAAGATGGCAAAGTCCTTGCGGTTCGTTGTGCGGGTGAACCCCTCGTCAGATGAGCCGACGAAGGGGCGGGCAATTACACGGCCCACTTTCATCTCATGCAAACGGGGCGCGAGTGTTCGGCACATCGCAAGCAGGTTATCGAGGCCAAAGCTCTCCTCATGCGCGGCGATCTGGAACACGCTGTCGGCGGACGTGTAGCAGATCGGCCAGCCGGTGCGCATATGCTCGGCCCCCAGCTCGGCAATGATGGCTGTTCCAGATGCGTGGCAATTGCCCAGAATACCCTCGGTCCCCGCAGCTTGCGCTGCTGCTTGGCTCAGATCGGTCGGAAATGCGGGCTGTGTGTCGGGAAAATAGTGCCAGTCCCACGGCACGGGCAGCCCCGCCAGTTCCCAATGGCCCGAAGGCGTATCCTTGCCCGGCGATAATTCGCGCGCGCATCCCCACAGGCCAGTCGGTTGAGCCGCCAGCCCCGGCGTTGTGTCGCCCGAGGCCAGTCGCGTCGCAGCCCCCAGACCCAGCGTATCCAAATGAGGCACTGCAAGCGGGCCGCTGCGCCCGTCCTCAGCCCGCCCCTCGGCGCAGGCTTGCGCGATATGGGCCAGTGTGTTGGCCCCGGTGTCAGGCACATCCCCGTTGAAGAACGCGCCTGCATCAGGTGCTCCGCCGATACCGACCGAGTCCATCACGACGAGAAAGGCGCGGCTCATGCCGTGATCCTCTCATGCACCAGATCGGGCACGGCAACCGGAGTATCTCCGATCGTTATCGCCGCCAATACGCTCTGGGTCGCCTGAGCCGCCGCGTCCTCGCGCGCCGCGTGAACGGCTGCCAAAGGCGCGCCTTTGGCGACCCGCTCGCCCAAGCGCACCATGTTTGACAAACCCACCGCCGGGTCGATCACATCGCTTTCCACCTGACGCCCACCGCCAAGAGCCACCACGGCCAGCCCCAAAGCTTCGCCGTCAATGGCCGTGATGTATCCGTCACGCGAGGCTGCCACCTCGGTGATCACGCTGGCTTCGGGCAGGAACCGCGACCACGTCTCAACAAATTGCACCGGACCTCCAACCGCGGCCATCATGCGACCAAACCGTTCTGCGGCGCTGCCATCCCGAATGATCTCCGCAATTTTGGCGCGGCCCTGATCTACTGTTTCAGAGATACCCGCATCCGCCAGCAACACCCCACCCAACTCGGCAGAGATTTCGGCCAGAGGAGACGCGCCCCCTTCGGTCAGAACCTTCATGACCTCGGCCACCTCCAACGCGTTGCCCAACGCCGAGGCCAGAGGTTGGTTCATATCGGTAATAACGGCCGAGGTTCGGCACCCAGCAGCATTCGCGGTCGCGGTCAGCGCCTGAGCCAGCTCGCGCGCGTCTTCGATGGTTTTCATAAACGCACCGCTGCCTGTTTTGACATCCAGCACCAGCGCGTCGGGACTCGCCGCCAGTTTTTTGGATAGGATCGAGGCCGTGATCAGATCGAGGCTTTCGACCGTCGCCGTCACATCCCGCACCGCATAAAGACGCTTGTCCGCAGGCGCGATCTGCCCCGTCGCGCCGACAATCGCAGCCCCGGTGTCGCGCAATACCTGCGCCAGACGCTCCTGCCCGACCTGAGTGGTTACGCCCGGAATCGCCTCAAGCTTGTCCAGCGTCCCGCCTGTGTGGCCCAAGCCACGGCCCGAGATCATGGGCACATAGGCCCCACATTCAGCCAGAGCCGGAGCCAAGATCAGGCTGACGCAATCGCCAACACCGCCCGTGGAGTGTTTGTCGATCACCGGGCCATCCAGATCCCAGCGCAACACGTCACCACTGTCTCGCATCGCCACGGTCAGGTCAGCACGACCCTGCGCGCCCAGCCCACCCATGCAGACAGCCATCGCAAAGGCCCCAGCCTGCGCGTCACTGACGCTGCCATCGGCTAGGCCTTGGGTAAACCACGCAAGCTCTGGCCCGGTGGGCACTTCGCTACGGCGCAGTTTAGCGATGATCGAACGGGCATCCATGCTATCAGCTATCCTGCATATGCGAGGCGTCAAATGCGCCGGGCAGAAGCTGTCCGATCGTGGTTTCCAACTCGGCTCCGTCGGTTGTCGCCAAGGTGACCTTTACATCCCGCGCGCCGAACTCGGCCAGTTTCTGACGGCAGCCACCGCAAGGTGGCACCGGCTGCGGGCTTTGGGCAACGACATAGACCTCGGCCAGCTCGGTCTCGCCCGAAGCGACCATGGCGGCAATTGCGCCTGCCTCGGCACAGGTGCCTTCGGGATAGGCCACGTTCTCTACGTTGCATCCGACATAAAGCGTCCCTGATCCCGACAGAATCGCCGCGCCCACTTTGAAGTTCGAATAAGGCGCATGGGCGTTTTCGCGAACCTTCAAGGCGGCATCTTTAAGCGACATGGCGATTCCCCATTTTTTGATCAGTTGGTCAGAAATTCAGACCCTACCGGAAAACGAGGGGCGAATAGAAGCCCCACCGCGCATTTATTCCAGCACCGTCTTGAACACACCCGGCAAGGTCACCTCGAGCAGTTCCACATCGTCAGAGGGCTGCGACAAGCGTGTGCGCATCCCCGGTGGTATCACAAAGGCATCCCCTTGCTCCAGTTGATAGGGGTCACGGCCTTCGCCCTCCAGAGTGACCTCTCCATTCATGACGAAGGTGAAATGGATGTCGGTGTCGTGGCTGGCCCAGACCGGCTCGCCCTGCCCGCGCCGGACGACCTGAACATCAGCAACGCCCTTGGTGTTCTCGGCAATCGTAGTGTCGCGGCAGATATAACCCGGCAGTCGGAACGGCACCCAATCCGCATCTTTCGCCTGATTGTAGACAAAACGTTGCCCCTGCCACTCCCGGTCGGGGCGCAGATGCGGCGTCGGCAGTTCCATTTCGTGATCAATTTCGGTGACATGTTCGGCCGGAACCCCAATCTCGATCACCTGCACATTGTCCGAGGCTTCCAGCACGCGATGGCGGATTTCCGGCGGTTGGATAAAGCAATCACCGGCGGTCAGGCGCAATTTGTCGCCCTGATCTTCGTAAACGACATCAACCCAGCCATGGATGCAGAAGATCAGCTGAAACCCGACCTTATGGAAATGCACCATATCCGGAACAGGGCCGCCATCGGGGATGCGAATATGACTGGCAATGATCGACCCGCCCAAACGATCCGGTACCAGATCGCGATAGTGCATCCCGGCCCTCCCGATGATCCACGGTGCTTGGTCCTTGAGCCTGCGCACGACAAAGGAATGCACCGTTTCGGGCATCGCCAGAGGGGGATCGAGATCTTCGATTTCGATACGCGTGCCATTCGGTGCAACCAGAAACCGGTCGCCATTGGCAAACCCCTCGGGGTTTTCAGTCAGAATGCGTAAGGTGCCGGGGGTTTCGGGCGCATCCTTCTCGATCCGCACCCTTAGGCCATGGCCGGAAAAAACGGCAGTTCGAGGATCGTCAGCAGGATAGATCATATCCATCTGCATCCCCAACACCTTGGTGTAAAACGGAATATCGTCGCGCAATTCCTGCGTCGGCAAACGGATTTCAGCGCGGGTGTTCGCCGCGCGCGCTGTCTGGGTCATGCAAGCTCTCGTCAGTCGGTTCTTTCGGCCATCCGATCAGAACCGACGCCAGAATGCCAATCGAAAAATACATCTCGAGCGTTTCTTCCAGAACAAATAGCCGCGTCTTCATAACCGAGGACATCGTGGCCTCATACAGGCCCGAGATTTCTTCGAGTCCCTGCGCCACAACTGCAGCCAGCCCGGCCAACACGAAGATCGCAAGGAAGGGCGCCTGAACCCTGATCGCCCGCCACGCATTGGGAATGCCATGCCATAGCGCGCCTCCCAGCACGACGACCGCCAGAGCGAAACGCACCAGCGTCATGTCCAGCAGACCGTCCAAGCCGCTTAGCACCGCGAATGGCACAGAGCCTTCCGCGTAAATATCCGCCTCAAGCTCACGCTCGGCCAGCAGCAGGCACCCCACGCCGATGTAAAGCCGCGCGAGGCCTCGGTATTTAACCAAGGCCACTACCCCAGCCGTAAACAAGCCAGCTGCCGAGATCGTCTCGATCAATCCGCCTTCCTGATTGAACACCTCAGCCTGCAAGGGGAACAAGGCGATACACCCAAGGATTAGAGCCGCAACGCCCAGCGCAGCCCAGAACCAGACCTGGTCCACGCCAAAGCGGAAGCGGGCTGGCGTGAACACCTCGGAAGATGTCATTTTGAGGTCGTTGGGCATTTTGGGGTCTCAGAGCAATTCGCAGAAGTTTGCGGTTTGTAAAAATTTTGCGACAATTAATCAAGGAAACGGTCGGGTTTTGCCAAGCTTCAGACGCGGCATAGCCAAGTCGAAAAAAATAGTTTAAGGCTAAATCAAATTTTGAAGGGAGCTTTACCGCCGATGTCTGACACACCCAGCTTGCGGCAGGCCGCGCTTGACTATCACGCCCATCCCAAGCCCGGAAAGCTTGAAATCAAGGCTACAAAGCCGATGGCAAACGGCCGGGATCTGGCCCGCGCCTATTCGCCGGGCGTGGCCGAGGCCAGTCTTGAGATCAAGGCCGACCCCTCGAACGCGGAACACTATACGGCGCGCGGCAACCTTGTGGCAGTGGTGTCGAACGGAACGGCTGTTCTAGGTCTAGGCAATATCGGTGCCCTCGCCTCGAAACCGGTGATGGAAGGCAAAGCCGTCCTTTTCAAGAAATTCGCCGGGATCGACTGCTTCGACATCGAGGTCGACCAGCCCGACCCCGAAAAACTGGCCGATGTCGTCTGCGCGCTAGAGCCGACCTTCGGCGCAATCAACCTTGAGGACATCAAAGCCCCCGATTGCTTCATCGTCGAAAAGCTGTGTCGCGAGCGCATGAACATCCCCGTTTTTCACGACGATCAGCACGGAACCGCCATTGTTGTCGGGGCCGCGGCCCGCAATGCACTGCACGTCGCCGGCAAGAAGTTCGAGGACATAAAAATCGTTTCGACCGGTGGTGGAGCGGCCGGGATTGCCTGCCTCAACATGCTGGTCAAACTTGGCGTCAAGCGCGAGAATATCTGGCTGTGCGACATTCACGGGCTGGTCTACGAGGGTCGTGCCGAGGATATGAATCCGCACAAAGATCAGTTCGCCCAGAAATCCGACCTTCGCACACTGGACGACGTGATTGGTGGGGCCGATCTGTTCCTGGGCCTAAGCGGCCCAAATGTTCTGACGCCCGAGATGGTCGAGAAAATGGCCGCCCGCCCGATCATCTTCGCTCTGGCCAACCCGACGCCCGAAATCCTGCCCGAAGCCGCGCGTGAAGTCGCGCCTGATGCGATCATCGCGACCGGACGCAGCGATTTTCCCAATCAAGTCAACAACGTGCTATGTTTTCCATTCATCTTCCGCGGCGCATTGGATGTCGGCGCAACCGAGATCAATGACGAGATGCAGATTGCCTGCGTCGAAGGCATTGCCGAATTGGCCCGCGCCACCACGAGCGCCGAGGCCGCCGCTGCCTACAAGGGTGAGCAACTGACGTTTGGCCCGGACTACCTGATCCCTAAACCCTTCGATCCACGCCTTGTGGGGATCGTATCTTCGGCGGTCGCCAAGGCCGCAATGGAGAGCGGCGTTGCCAAACGTCCGATCGACGACCTTGAGGCCTATAAGGAAAAGCTGAACCAGACCGTCTTCAAGTCTGCCCTGTTGATGCGTCCCGTGTTCGAGGCCGCCGCAGCCTCAAGCCGCCGGATTGTCTTCGCCGAGGGCGAAGACGAACGCGTATTGCGCGCCGCGCAAGCCATCCTTGAGGAAACGACCGAAACTCCGATCCTGATTGGCCGCCCCGAAGTGATCGAGGCCCGTTGCGAACGTCTGGGTCTGGTTGTCCGTCCCGGCAAGGATCTGCAGATCGTGAACCCGGAAAACGATCCGCGCTACTACGACTATTGGAACTCATACCACCAGATCATGCAGCGCCGCGGCGTCACACCCGATCTGGCCAAGGCGATCATGCGCACAAATTCCACCGCGATTGGCGCAATCATGGTTCACCGCGGCGAAGCCGACAGCATGATCTGCGGCACGTTCGGTGAGTACCGCTGGCATTTGAACTACGTCGAACAGGTTCTGGGCACGCCTGACCTGCGCCCACATGGGGCTTTGTCGCTGATGATTCTCGAGGACGGCCCTCTATTCATCGCCGACACTCATGTACGGCAATTGCCTAATCCGGCGGAACTGGCCGAGATTACCCTGGGCGCAGCCCGCCACGTGCGGCGTTTCGGGCTTGAGTCCAAGATTGCCTTCTGCTCGCAGTCGCAATTTGGCAACCAAGCTGAAGGCTCGGGCAAGCGACTGCGTGAGGCAATTGCCATTCTGGACAGCGAACCGCGCGACTTCACTTATGAAGGCGAGATGAACCTAGACACGGCCCTCAACCCCGAACTGCGCGAGCGTATTTTCCCCGCCTCACGCCTCGAGGGTGCTGCGAATGTCCTGATCTTCGCGCATGCGGATGCCGCAAGTGGCGTGCGCAACGTTCTGAAGATGAAAGCCGACGGAATCGAAGTTGGTCCGATCTTGATGGGCATGGGCAACAAGGCACATATCGTGACCCCTTCGATCACCTCACGGGGGTTGCTGAATATGGCTGCAATCGCCGGCACGCCCGTAACCCACTACGGCTAGAGCGGCTAGATCGATGCCAGACATCCTGCGGGTGTCTGGCTGTCCGACTCAGCCAATACCCTTTGCACTCATAAATTTGCAGGTTTGCAAAATCTTAATTTGAACCTGCTAAATTCCATAAAATCTTGAGGTTTGCAAAAATTTGCAGGTTGTTTTCGGCCATCCTGCAAATATTTTGCGATAAACTGACGCGCCGTCACTCGCACCCCTTGCCCGCTGCCCTTTCGCTGCCTAACAACAATCGCAGTGATTTTGGGAGGAGGGCCTGATGGCATATCAAGACGTTTACGATGGCTGGAAAAACGACCCCGAGGCCTTCTGGATGGATGCCGCCAAAGGCATTGATTGGGTCTCGGCCCCCAGCAAAGCCTTGTTCGCCGACAACGCCCCTCTGTACGAATGGTTCAGCGATGCTCAGGTCAATACCTGCTGGAACGCCGTCGACCGCCACGTGGAAAACGGGCGCGGCGAACAGACCGCCATAATCTATGACAGCCCGATCACCCACACCAAGCGCGAAATCTCCTATGTCGAACTTCGCAACCGGGTGGCAACGCTGGCCGGTGCCCTGCGCGCCAAGGGCGTTGGAAAAGGCGACCGCGTCATCATCTACATGCCGATGATCCCCGAAGCGCTCGAAGCGATGCTGGCCTGCGCCCGTCTGGGCGCCGTGCATTCGGTGGTGTTCGGCGGCTTTGCCAGCAACGAACTGGCTGTACGGATCGACGACGCCAAGCCCAAAGCCATCATAGCCGCCTCCTGCGGGTTAGAGCCGGGCCGCGTGGTTCATTACAAACCCCTGCTGGACGGCGCCATCGACCTGGCCAGCCACAAGCCCGAGTTCTGCGTCATCTTCCAGCGCGAACAGGAAGTGGCCCAGCTGATCGAGGGGCGCGACTTCAACTGGCATGGGTTCCAATACGGTGTCGAGCCCGCCGAATGTGTGCCAGTCGCAGGCAATGATCCAGCCTATATCCTCTATACCTCGGGCACCACGGGCGCGCCCAAAGGCGTTGTGCGTCCGACCGCCGGGCATCTGGTGGCGCTGAACTGGTCGATGAAGAATATCTACAATGTCGATCCGGGCGATGTGTTCTGGGCCGCCTCGGATGTGGGTTGGGTCGTTGGCCACTCGTACATCTGCTATGCCCCGCTGATCCACGGCAACACCACCATTGTGTTCGAGGGCAAACCTGTCGGCACCCCCGACGCGGGCACCTTCTGGCGAGTCATCTCCGAACATAACGTGCGCAGTTTCTTCACCGCCCCCACCGCGATCCGCGCCGTCAAGCGTGAAGACCCCAAGGGTGAACTGATTGGCAAATACGACCTGTCAGGTCTGCGCGCCATGTATCTCGCAGGCGAACGCGCCGACCCCGATACCATCACCTGGGCGCAGGATGCGCTGAACGTTCCGATCATCGACCACTGGTGGCAGACCGAGACCGGTTGGGCCATTGCAGGCAACCCGCTGGGAATCGAGGAACTTCCGGTCAAACTGGGATCTCCGGCCAAGCCAATGCCGGGTTATGACGTTCAGATCCTCGACGAAGGCGGCCATCCGCTGAAACCGGGTGAGCTGGGCGCGATTGCGGTCAAGCTGCCGCTGCCTCCGGGCACTTTGCCGACGCTGTGGAATGCCGAAGAGCGGTTCAAAAGCTCGTACCTGAACCATTTCCCCGGCTATTATGAAACCGGCGATGCGGGCATGATCGACGAGGATGGTTACCTCTATATCATGGCGCGCACCGATGACGTGATCAACGTCGCGGGTCACCGCCTGTCGACCGGCGGCATGGAAGAGGTGCTGGCCGCCCACCCCGATGTGGCCGAATGCGCGGTGATCGGAGTGTCGGACCAGTTGAAAGGCCAGATGCCGGTGGGTTTCCTGTGCCTGAATACCGGTGCCGACCGCGACCATGCCGAGGTTTCGAACGAAGTCGTCAAGATGGTACGAGACAAAATCGGCCCTGTGGCTGCCTTTAAACTGGCCGTAGTGGTGGACCGCCTGCCCAAGACCCGCTCGGGCAAGATCTTGCGGGGCACCATGGTGTCGATTGCCGATGGCAAAGAGTACAAGATGCCCGCGACCATCGACGATCCCGCCATCTTGGACGAAATCAAGGACGCGTTGCAGACGATTGGCTACGCTCAGTAACCCGAGCCCCCTCTTGCAACCTGAAACAGGCCCCTTACTGTCTTGCTAAGACAGTGAGGGCCCATGACTCAAAGCAAAATCTGGCAACTCAGCGCCACTGAGCTGACCACCCTGACCCGCAACGGTGATCTGAGCGCTGAGGACGCCGTTGCCTCCTCCATCTCTCGCATGAACGCCGTCAATCCCGGCCTGAACGCCGTGGTCGAGGATCTGAGCCAGCAAGCCTTGCAACGCGCGCGCGCCTTAGATCAGTCACGGGCAGCAGGGGCACCGACCGGGCCGCTGCACGGGGTGCCGATAACCATCAAGATCAATGTCGATCAAAAGGGCCACGCGACGACAAACGGGGTCGTGGCGCTGAAAGATGTTGTCGCCCCTGATGACGCGCCGGTTGTGTCAAACCTTCAGAATGCCGGGGCAATCGTTATTGGCCGGACCAACACGCCCGAGTTTTCCTTCCGCGCCGACACCGATAATCCGCTTTATGGGCGCACGCATAACCCTTGGGGGCGTCATATCTCGGCCGGAGGGTCGTCGGGCGGTGCCGGGGCGGCCGTCATGGCCGGGATCGGCGCGTTGGCGCATGGCAATGACATTGGCGGAAGCCTCAGGTTTCCGGCTGCCGCCAACGGAGCGGTGACAGTCAAACCCGGCCTTGGTCGCGTTCCCGCCTGGAACTCCAGCCAAACGGCCGAACGCGGAATACTCGCCCAATCGATGTCCGTTCAGGGCCTGATCACCCGGTCCGCAGCCGATCTGTCCCTGTCGATGCCCAGCCTGATCGCCCCGGACCCGCGGGATCCGTTTCATGTTCCTCTGCTTTGGCGGGGTGAGGCTTTGGACGCCCCAATCAAAGTGGCCTTTACCAAGAACACGTTCGGATACGCCCTGCATCCAGAGGTCGAAAAGGCGCTGGACACTGCGCGCGACGCGCTGGTCGATGCCGGCTATCAGGTCGACGAGATCGACCCCCCTGATGTCTTCGAATGCGGTCGCATCGGATACCGCACCTTGATGGGCGAGGTTCTGACCCTTCTGAAATCCGATATCCAGGCGGCCGGTTCGCAAACCATCCAAGATATCTTCGAGGTCTATTTTCAGGAATTCCCGCCCATCGTCGAGACCGAGCTGCTGCGAATGCTCGCCAAACGCAGCCACTATGCCCGTGAATGGTCCCTCTTCCTTGAAGATTACCCTCTGGTCCTGTCGCCGTTCCTGCCTCAACCCTTTTTCAAGCCGGACCGCGACACAGAAGGGGCCGAAGGCGTGCATGAGGTTCTGGGCTGCGCGGTCTATTCCTATGCGATGAACTTCCTTGGCCTGCCTGCCGCCTGCGTTCCGGCAAGACTGGCAGAATTGCCCAGCGGCCTGCAGCCCATCAATGTTCAAATCGCAGCGCGTCGTTGGCGTGAAGATCTGGCGGTCGAGGCGGCGGCGGCGATCGAGGCGCGGGTCGGGCAGATGTGCAAACCTCTTTGGGACCAAATGATCCGCTCCGACTGACCCCCCCCAAAAAAAATCGACCCCGGGTTTTTGTGCCCGGGGTCCGCTTGCTTAAATATGCCTGGATTTCAGATAACGAGCGTGGCACCACCCACCCTCGCCAGCGCAAAAAATGCGCAAGTATGTCGAAAACGCTGTTTGGTGGCCACTCACTCCCACCTAAGCGTGTTCTCCAGGCAAGATCACAATACCTATTGCACACTCACCAGCATGTGAACTTGTTCACACAAGGAAAAATTATTTTTCAAAACTGACGAAATTCTAAGTGAATTGTTCAGAAATCAGGCGCTCTTCAAGGCCATGTCCGGGGTCGAAAAGAATGCG
Source organism: Ruegeria sp. CK3 (assembly GCF_056536565.1). Lineage (NCBI taxonomy): Bacteria > Pseudomonadati > Pseudomonadota > Alphaproteobacteria > Rhodobacterales > Roseobacteraceae > Ruegeria > Ruegeria sp. CK3. Next base: position 1,001 of record NZ_JBQFPV010000010.1, on the reverse strand, counting down.
ATGGGTGATTTCGGATTCCGAGCAGATTTCGACCCAATCAATGTCAGGAAAGGAAATTGAATCCGCATCGGCCATTACCGGGCGTTTTTCGGCATCTAGCACGTCTATGCGAACTGTCGCGGTTTTGGGCAGCAAGGCCCCGCGCCACCGACGGGGTCGAAATGCAGCAATCGCGGTCAGGGCCAACACATCCGCCCCGATCGGCAAAATCGGACCATGGGCCGAATAGTTATACGCTGTCGATCCCGCAGGCGTAGACAGAAGCGCGCCGTCACAGACAAGCTCTCCCATCCTTTCGCGGCCATCGACGCTGATCTTAAGACGCGCCGCTTGCGGACCTGCGCGCAGCAAGGAGACCTCGTTGATCGCCAGCGCCTCATGCAGTTTCCCGGATTGATCCATGGCGCGCATGGCCAGAGGATTGATGACCTCCACCTCGGCGTCATCGAGACGTTCCAAGAGATCAGTGTCAGAATAGGTGTTCATCAGGAACCCGATTGTCCCACGGTTCATCCCGTATACCGGCGCATCGAGGTGCTGCATGTTCTTGAGCGTGCGCAGCATGAACCCATCGCCACCCAGCGCCACCACCACATCCGCATCGCGCGGCGCGGCGTTTCCGTATTTGGCGACCAGGACCTCGCGGGCTGATTGCGCGACATAAGCCTCGCTTGCGAGAAAAGCGATTCTCTTTTTCATTTTTTCCGGTTTCCGGTGCTGCACATTTGGTTCCGAAACAAACATACCTTTCCCCAATAGGCCAGAGTTGACGCCCACGCCGTGCAATTCGTCGCTTTAAAGCTGTTGCCTCGGTAGGGTTTCCGATAGGAAATCCGCAAGCAATACCCCAGACATGTGGAGCTATCATGAACGCCAATCTCCGTGACACCGGTTTTTTCACCCAGTCTTTGTCGGACCGTGATCCTGAGCTTTTCGGTTCGATCACGTCCGAACTGGGCCGTCAGCGCGACGAGATCGAGCTGATCGCGTCGGAAAACATC